>JACQCN010000010.1 GCA_016201575.1 Candidatus Rokuibacteriota bacterium
CGGGACAGCCGGGCCAGCAGCCAGTCGCGCAGCAGCGCCGGGTCGGCCAGGACGTGCTCGATCCACGCGGTGAGCGCCGGCCCGATCACGGGCAGGTCCCCGAGCCCGCCGGGGATCGCCACGCCGGGCGCGGCCGCCCACGCCTTGAGATCGCGGAACGCCTGGCGGATCTCGGCGGCCAGCGCGACCGAGACGAGCAGGGCGGGGCCCACGACGAGGACGATCATCAGCAGCGTCATCGCGGCCGACGCCCAGCCGGTGCGGTCGCCGAGGCGCCGCTCGATCAGGCAGAAGAGCGGCCAAGTGGCGATGGCGAGGATGACCGCCCACCCGATTGGGACGAGGAAGGGCCAGAGCACGGCCAGCGCCACGGCGACCAGCAGCGCGAGCGCGCCCAGCTCGACCGCGTGCTGCCCGTTCACGCGGTCACAGCTCGGCAGTGGCGGTGGGGACTCCGAACCCTACTCGAGGTAGGGCTCGGTCGTCTCCCGGATGCGCAGGAAGTAGGCCGTGAACCGCCCGAGGTCGGCCTCCGACACCATGTCCGAGACGAGGAACGACGCGAGGTCGCCGTGCTTCCAGACGAAGATCGCGAAGCCGTCGTTGCGGGTGAGGGCGGGCCGGTAGCGGTCGACCTGGATCCGGTGGCGCTCGGGGACCATCAGGTTCGGCACCGGCAGCACCATGTAGCTCACCACGTGCTCGTCGGGGTCGATGTAGTGGAAGGCCACGCCGCGCTGGCCCTCGAGGTAGATCGGCTCGCCGGCCACGAAGCGCAGCTCGTTGTCGCCCGCGAACGCCTGCGTGAGCCCGATCCCCGTCTCCTGGGTGAGCCACGGGAGCGAGGCCGGGACGACGCGCGGCCGCGACTCGCCCCAGATCAGGTTGCGCGTGTGCTCGGAGACGACGGCGCGGATGGCGCGGTTGAGCGGGTCGCCGGGCAGCGCCAGCGGCAGCACCGAGACCCAGAACAGCGCCATCGCCATGGCCGTCGCCGCGGCGCTCAGCAGGGCGGGCCACCACCACCGCGGCGCCCACTCGCGCTCGCGGTGCGCCGCGCGCAGGATGGCCGCCCGCAGCGCCGCCGGCGCCCGGTACCGGGGCAGCTCGCGGAGGTCGATGTCGGGGTCGGTCATTGCCGGTAGTCCTTCAGCAGTTCCCGCAGCCGCTCCTTTCCGCGGAAGATCCGCGACTTCACCGTGCCGACCGGGCAGTCCATCACCCGGGCGACCTCGTCCAGCGGCATGCCCTCGACCTCGGCCAGCAGGAGCACCATCCGGAACTCCGGGGGGAGCTGCGCCAGGGCCCGCTCCAGGTCGGTGTGCGCCTCCAGCGCGGCCCCGGTCTCCTCGGGGGCGTCGTGGAAGATCGGCGTGTCCCAGTCCGGGACGCCGTCCTCGGCGATCGCCGGCTCCCGCGCCCGCAGGCGGTAAAAGGTCAAGAACGTGTTTCTCAGGATCTGGAACAGCCAGGCGCGGAGATTGGTTCCCGGCTGGAACCGGTGGGAGAAGCGGAAGGCCCGGAGGTACGTCTCCTGCACGAGGTCCTGGGCCTGAGTGCGGTTGCGGGTGAGGTAGATGGCGAGGTTGAACAGCGAGTCCAGGTACGCGAGAGCCTGCCGCTCGAACTCGGGATCGCTCACGCTAGAGCTCGAACCACTCCCGCGGCAGGTCGGCGATCTTCACCTCGTGGGCGTCCTCCATCTCCTCCGCCAGCTGCCGGATGGTCCGGTAGAGCGTGGGGTGCTCGAGCTCGGGCGCGAGGTCCGCGAGCGGCCGGAGGACGAATCCCCGCTCGTGCATGAGCAGGTGGGGGATGTGCAGGTCGTCGGACACGCTGATGACCTGGTTCTCGTAGAGCAGGATGTCGATGTCGAGCGGGCGGGGCACGAAGCGCCGGGCCTCCGGCGTCTGGGCGGGGTCGCGCGTCCGGCCGAGCGAGGCCTCGATCGTCTGCACCCGCTCGAGCAGCGCGCGCGGCGGGAGCGAGGTCTCCACGGCGACCACGCAGTTGAAGAACCAGTCGCGCCGGTCGGGGAGCTGGCCGGGCTCGGTCTCCCAGGGTTCGGTCTCGTAGACCGGGGAGACCCCGTGAAACCGGATGTCGCCCGCGGCCACGAGCCGGCGGAGGGCCTCGCGCAGGACCTCGAGGCGGTTGCCCAGGTTCGCGCCGAGGCTCAGGAAGACCTGGCTCACTTCCGCCTCCGGATCAGCTCGACCCCCGGCGTGCCCGTGAGCCCCTCCAGCGGCGCCGTCAGCTTCCGCACCCGCACGCGCACCTCCTCGGCGGGCAGCTCCTGGAGCAGCGCCTCGGCGAGGCGGCCGGCCAGGCGCTCGATCAGGTTCACCCGCTCGCCCATGCCGATCTCGACGATCCGCCGGGCCACCCGGCCGTAGTCGATCGTCTCGCCCAGGCTGTCCGTCCGCGCCGCGGCCGACAGGTCGACGACGAGCTCGACGTCCACCGAAAACCACGCGCCGACGGCCTCTCGGCCCTGGTGACACCATGGCGTCCATAGAACCGGACATCCTCGAGAAAAAGCTTATCACTCATGCGGAGGTCAGTGAGGGACAACGGCCGGCAGTCACCGGCACAGGATAGCAGAGGTTTAGGCGGCCGCTGCCGCCGTCCCTCACCCATCCCGGCCGTCGTGGGTACACGGACAACACGCGGACAGCCTGACCGTCCTCTGCCTGGCGCCCGGCTGCCCGAGACGTTCGACGCCCCCCGCATCCTGGCCGCCCATCTCGTCGAGCATTGCCGCTGGGAGCCGGACAGGCGCTGAAGCAGGCGCCGGCCGCCTCTGGCAAAGCAGTCTGGCGCGCCGAGCACGTGCACCGCGGCCCGGGCGACGTCGCCCGCGCCGGCCCGGCGGCCGACACGTGCGTGCGCCGGGCAACCATGCCGACGCGGATACGAGACGCTAGATCAGTCGGCGTGGCTGTCGAACGCGGTGCTGACCAGATCCGAGAGCGTGAGGATCCCGACCAGCCGGCCGCCGCCGACGACCGGCAGACAACTGATGGCCCGCGACCGCATCACCTTCGCCGCCTCCTCGAGCGATGTCTCGGGCGTCACGGTGATGACTTCTTTCACCATGATCTGTTCGGCCGTTCCGCCGTCGAGCGACGCCAGGAGGTCGAGCAAGAGGCTGTAGATCGCGGGATGAGTGGTGGCCGAGCGGAGGTCGCGATCGGTCACGATCCCGACGATCTCGCCATCCTGGACGATAGGGAAGTGCTTCACCCGATGGTCCCTGGCAAGGTTCATCAAGTGGGTCAGCGAGTCATCGGGTCGGGCTGTCACTACTGGGGATTTCATCACCTCGACAACACGCCTCATGGCAGTGTGCCCCCCTCAGTCATTAGGTCCCACTCCGCCCCAGTGTAGCAGCGAGGGTGGCGGCACCGGTAGATACGACCCAGGGTCGGGGCGACCCGATTCCGCCGCCCTCACCAGGCGAGCTTCTGCAGGCGCTCCATCGCCTCGGCGATCCGGTCGGCGCCTAGGGTGAGGGCGACCCGGTAGAAGCCCTCGCCGCTCGGCCCGAAGCCCACGCCCGGCGTCACCACCACGCCGGCCTCTTCCAGCAGCCGCGTCGCGAAGGCGCGCGAGTCGCCGCCGGTCGGCACCGGGGCCCAGACGAAGAAGGTGGCCCTCGGCACGTCGACCTCCCACCCGAGCGTGCGGAGGCCCTGCACCACGATGTCGCGCCGCTCCTGGTAGGTCGTGCGGTAGCGCTCGGGCACGTCCTGGGGGCCGGTGAGCGCGGCGACGCCCGCCTCCTGGATCGCCTGGAAGGCGCCGGAGTCGACGTTGGTCTTGATCTTGCCGAGCCCGCCGACGGCGTCCGGGTTCCCCACGCAGAAGCCGAGGCGCCAGCCGGTCATCGAGTAGGTCTTCGACAGCGAGTGGAACTCGACGCCGACCTCCCTGGCGCCGGGGGTGGCCAGGAACGAGGGCGGGAGGTAATCGTCGAACCGGAGCTCCGAGTACATCGCGTCGTGGCAGACGATGACGTCGTTCCGCCGCGCGAACTCCACCACGTCCCGGAAGAACGCGGGGCTGGCCACGGCCGCGGTCGGGTTGTTCGGGTAGTTGAGGTACATGAGCTTGGCCCGCCGGGCCACGTCGGCGGGGATGGCGCCGAGGTCGGGCAGGAAGCCGTTGTGGCGGCGGAGGGGCATGAAGAAGCACTCGCCCCCGGCGAACCACGTCCCCGCGGAGTAGACGGGATACCCGGGGTCGGGCACGAGCACGATCTCGCCCGGGTTCACGAAGGCCAGCGGCATGTGCGCGGTGCCTTCCTTGGAGCCGATCAGCGTGAGGACCTCGGTCTCCGGATCGAGCGTCACGCCGAAGCGGCGGCGGTACCAGTCGGCCACGGCCTCGCGGAACGCGAGCATGCCCTCGTAGGACGGGTAGCGGTGGTGCTCCGACTTCTCGGCCGCCGCCTGGAGCGCGCGAACGATGTGCGGCGGCGTCGGGAGGTCGGGATCGCCGATGCCGAGGTCGATCACGTCGACGCCGCGGGCGCGAACCTCGCGCTTCTTCCGGTCGATCTCGGCGAAGAGGTACGGGGGCAGCTTCCGGAGCCGGTCGGCGGTCTGGATCATGGGATCTTTACCACGCTGTTCTTGAGGGCGCCGATGCCCTCGATGCGGACCTCCACGCGGTCGCCCGCGTGCATCGACCCGATTCCGGCGGGGGTGCCGGTGGTGATCACGTCGCCGGGCAGCAACGTCATGACCTGGGAGAGGCGCGTGATCAAGTCCTCGACGGGGAAGATCAGCATCTTCGTGTTCGAGGCCTGCCGGCGCTCGCCATTCAGGTACGTCTCGACGTCCACGGCGTTAGGCTCCACGTCGGTGGCGATGCACGGCCCCAGCGGCGCGAAGGTGTCGAAGGCCTTGGCGCGGCAGGGCCCGCCGTCGCGGCGCTGGATGTCGCGGGCGGTCACGTCGTTGAGGCACGTGTAGCCGAGGACGTAGTCGCGGGCGCGCGCGGCGGGCACCCGGCGGCAGGCCTTCTTGATGACCACCGCCAGCTCGCCCTCGTAGTCGACGCGCTCGGACATCTCGGGCAGGACGATGGGGTCCTCGGGGCCGATGATCGCCGACGACGGCTTGAAGAAGATGTAGGGCTCGTCGGGGATCGCCATCCCCACCTCCTCGGCGTGGTCCCGGTAGTTCAGCCCGATCGCGACGATCTTGGACGGGACCACCGGCGCCAGGAGCACCACCTGCTTCAGGGAGAACTTCCGCCGGCCCCGCTTGAAGGCGCCGAACGGAGTGCCCACGTACTCGACCACCTGGCGGCCTTCCAGGGCGCCGTAGCACGTCTTGCCCGCTGCCTTGAACCTGACGATCTTCATCACCGTCCCCCTTGCCTGATCGGAGGGGGCCTCGACGGCCCCCTCCGAGGCCTCCCCCAGAACCGGGTTGCGCCGGCGGAGCCGGCGCTCGAACAGGCTCAGTCCGGCAGCTCCCTGAGCGTAGTCTAGGTGAGGCCCAGAACGTCCTGCATCGAGTAGAGCCCCGGCCCCTGCTCGACGATGAACCGCGCCGCGCGCAGCGCGCCCCGCGCGAAGGTGTCGCGGCTGTGGGCGCGGTGGGTCAGCTCCAGCCGCTCGCCGAGCGCGCCGAACGAGACCGTGTGCTCGCCGACCACGTCGCCCGAGCGCAGCGAGAGGATGCCGATCTCCTCGCGCGAGCGCTCGCCGGGGAGCCCCTGGCGCCCGTAGACCGCCGCGCGGCCGAGGTCGCGGCCGAGGGCCGCGGCCACCACCTCCGCCATGCGGAGCGCGGTGCCGCTCGGCGCGTCCTTCTTGAACCGGTGGTGCAGCTCCGTGATC
>JACQCN010000112.1 GCA_016201575.1 Candidatus Rokuibacteriota bacterium
GATCTCCTGTCGGAGCTGTTCCCGGAGCTGCGCGACCACCTGGTCGACCGGGACCGCCGGAGGCGCCTCGGCGGCCATGCCCGCCGACAGCTCGGGAAGCAGCTCTTGCGCGATCGAGCGGACCGCCTGCTCCAGTGTCTCGCGGTTCTCCCCTTCGGTCGCGCGCCGCACCTCCTCCCGGATCTGCGGCAGCAGCTGCTCGGCCAGCGCCGCCGAGCCGGCCAGGTTCGCCACCTCCTCGCGCACCAGCCGCTCCACCGTCTCCTCGGACACGCCCACGCCCTCGCCGCCGGCGGACGGGGCGCGCTCGACGGCGTGCCGCGTCTCCGAGGCCACGGCGCGCCGGATCTCCGCGAACATCTCCTCGCGGAGCTGGGCGACCAGCTCGGCCGGCGCGGCCGCGGCCGTCGCCCGGGGCATCGGCGGGGGCTCGGGCGCCTCCTCCAGCGCGGGCGGCCCCCCCAGCGACTCGGGCTCGGCGGGCGCGGGAGGCGGGGCCGGGGCGGGCGCCGTCACCACCGCGTCCTGGGGCCGTCCCATCGCCACGTTCAGCGTGCTCAGGATGCGCGCGGGCGGCCATGCGCCCAGCTCGATCACCCCGTCGACCGTGGCCTTGGGCGGCGGTTGACCCTCGTGGATCACGAAGTAGACGGGCAGCTTGCGGAACTGCGAGGCGCCCTTGATGGTGCGCGCGATGTCGGCGCCCGACACTCCCGAGGCCTGGAGGCTCGGGTTGATCAGGACGAGGTCCACTTCCGAGTCGCGCACCGCGCGGAGCACCTGGAACCCCGACTCGACGCCGACCATCGCCCATCCCTGTCGCGCGAAGAGCGGCTCGAGCACGCCGCGGGTCCGCGCGTCGGTGTCCGCCACGACGACGCGCGCGGATCGCGTGGGGGGCGCGTGCTCCGGCATCGGCGCCACGGCGGCCATCGCGCCGCCGGCGTCGGCGGCGACCGCGCGCGGCGGCTCCGGCTCGAGTGAGGGCTCGGCCGCGGGCGCGGCCGGGTCACCATCGCCGGCCAGGCCCATCGTCTCGCGCATCGCGGCGAGGAGCCGTGCGGGACCCGAGCGGTCGATCTCGATCGCCCCGTTCACCGCGCACCCTTCCGGCATCGCCTGCCCCTCGTGGAGCACGAACAGGACGGGGAGGGCGCTGAACTGGGAGCTCGTCTTGATGGTTCGCGCGACGTCTTTCCCCGACACCCCCGAACCGGGCAGTGCCGGGTTGATCATGACCAACGCGATCTCTGAGGTATCGCGGATCATCCGCAGGATTTGAAAGCTGGATTCGACGACAAGGAGCTCCCATCCCTGCTCCGCGCACAGCGGCTCCAGGGCCGCGCGGCTCTCTGGATTGGTGTCGCCCAGGAGGACACGAACCGTCGCCATGGAGGCTTTTACTATCGCATCGGAACCCGGGGGCCCGGAAGGATTTTGTTGTTCGAGCCGAGCGGCGTCGGCGAGTCTTTCGCGAGCCCGCCGCGAGGCGTGACCCGAGGTGATCGGGCGGGCTACTCCACCTCGACCGACCGCACGAGCCAATGCTGGCGCTCGAGGAACTTGGCGACCGTCTCGAGCAGCCGGGGGTCGGCGGTGGACTCGAAGCTGATGCGGTCGGGCAGGATGTGGCGCACTTCGGGGTAGCTCACGAGGACCTTGCGCAGCGTGCGGAGCCGGGGATCAGGCCCGAGGAGGCCCTTCTCGCCCGGCACGCCCCAGCCCGGCTGGAACCTGACCCGGATTCCCCGCGGCGGGAGCATCTACGATCGGCGGCATGCGCGATCGTACAGCGCCAGCGTCCGGTCGATCTGGATGGCCGCGTCGAAGTCGCGCACGGCGACCTCGCGGGCGCGGACACCCATGCGGCGGCGGCGCTCGCCATCGAGCAGGAGGGTGATCGCGGCCTCCGCCAGCGCGGCCGGCTCGGGCTTCGTCAGCACGCCGGTCTCGCCGTCCCGGACGACCTCGTCGCATCCCGGTCCCGTGACGGAAACCACCGGGACGCCGCAGGCGGCGGCCTCGGCGAGCACCAACCCCTGCGTCTCGGTCTCGGAGGCGAAGAGGAACACGTCGGCAGCCTGGTAGCAGACGGGCAGCGTCGCGTGGGGCCGCGCGGGCAGGAAGACGATGCGGCCGGCCGGCGGCAGGGTCCGGGCGAGCGCCTGGAGGCGCGCCGCTTCGGTGCCGTGACCCACGAGGGCCAGCCGGGCCTGCGGCAGGATCGCCTGGATCTGGGTGAAGGCCGCCAGGATCCGCTCGATGCTCTTCTCCCGGTCGAGCCGCCCGACGTAGAGCAGCAGCAAGTCGCCGAGCGGGAAGCCGAGCGCCCGGCGCGCCGCGCCCGCGTCGCCGGGCTCGAAGAGCGCCACGTCCACTCCCGTCGGGATCACCTCCACCGGCGCCGCCACGCCGCGCCCGGCGAGCGTCTGGCGCACGGCGTGGGAGGGGGCGATCACGGCGTCGGCCGAGGCGGCGAACGCGGTGCTGAGGCGGATGGCGGTCGCCTCCACGAGCCGCCGCTGGAGCGGCACGTAGTGGGCGTACTTCTCGTAGCGCGTGTGGTACGTGAACACGAGCGGGCGACCGGCGCGGCGGGCGAGCCGGCGGGCCACCAGGCCCAGCAGGAAGGGGTGGTGCGCGTGGTACAGGTCGAGGCCGAGGGCCCGCACCCGCCGCGCGGCGCGCGGCGCCAGCGGCAGCGGGAGCGCGAACTCCGGGTAGGTGGCGGCCGGGATCGAGGGGTAGCGGATGACGGCGGGATCGGGCACGGCCTGCCGGGCGTCGGGGGCGATCACCCACACCTCGTGGCCGCGCGCCATGAGGCCCCGCCGGAGCGTCTCCAGCGAGATCGACACCCCGCCGCAGAACGGCAGGTAGTTGTTCGTGAAGAGGCCGATCCGCACGGGAACGACTACATCTTGTTGAACTTCCCGAAGTCCTCCGGCTTGATGTTCTCCAGCCACTCCCGGAGGCGCTCCGGATCGTCGGTTTTGAGGCCTTCCGTCTCCTTGGTGACCTCCACGCTCTTCGCCTTGCGCACCACTTCCTCCTCCACGAAGATCGGCGCGGCGACGCGGAGCGCGAGGGCGATGGCGTCGGACGGACGCGAGTCGACGGTGATCTCGGACTCGCCGACCCGGAGGTGGATGACCGCGAAGAAGGTGTTCTCCTTGAGATCGTTGACGACGATCTTCACGACGTGCGCGTCGAGCGACTCGAGGATGTTCTTCATGAGGTCGTGGGTCATCGGCCGCGGGGTGGCGATCTTCTCCATCTCCAGCGCGATGGCGTTGGCCTCGAAGATCCCCACCCAGATCGGCAGGGACCGCTTGTCCTCCTCGTCGCGCAGGATGATGATCGGCATGTTGGACAGGGGGTCCAGCGCCAGTCCGCGAACCTTCATCTCAACAAACATGCGCACCCTCCTCGACGAGCGCTCCGCGGAGACTGTGCGGCATCGCCTGCGTGATGCGAACCTGAACGATCTCGCCGACGTCCACCCGCCCGCCGCCGTCGAAGTTGACCACGCGGTGGCACCGCGTGCGGCCCGCCAGCTGGCGGCGGTCGCGCTTCGAGGCGCCGTCCACCAGGACTTCGAGTTCGCGTCCCTCGAGGGCCACGGCCTTCGGGGCGCTCACTCGCTCGGCGACTTCGAGGATACGCGTGTTTCGCCGCGCCTTCACGTCCTCCGGGACCTGACCGGGCAGTGTCGCGGCCGGCGTCCCGGGCCGGCGCGAGTAGCGGAAGGCGAAGAGGCTGTCGTAGCCGACGCGCTCCACCATGTCGACGGTCTGGGCGAAGTCCTCCTCGGTCTCCCCGGGGAAGCCCACGATCAGGTCCGTGCTGAGGGCGATGCCGGGTACCGTCTCCTTCAGCTCCGCGATGAGCTCGAGGTAGCGCTCGCGCGTGTAGCCGCGGTTCATGGCGGCCAGGATGCGGTTGGAGCCCGACTGCAGCGGCAGGTGGAGGGACTCGCAGACCTTGGGCACGTCGCGCAGGGCCCCGATGAGGCGGCTCGTGAGGTTGTAGGGGTTCGACGTCACGAAGCGGACGCGGGCGAGACCGTCGATCTCGTTGACGCGCTCCAGCAGCGCGGCCAGGTCCGTGGGGGGCGCGAGGTCGCGGCCGTAGGCGTTCACCGTCTGCCCGAGGAGCGTCACCTCGCGCACGCCCTGCCGGGCGAGCTCCTGGATCTCGGCGAGGATCGTCTCCGGCGGGTGGCTCCGCTCGCGACCCCGCGTGACGGGGACCACGCAGAAGGTGCAGTGCTTCTCGCAGCCTTCCATGACGGTGACGAACGCCTTGAGCGACGGGCGGCGGGGACGGGTCGTGAGCTTGACGAGCGGCGCCTCCCCGACCTCGAGCACGGGCCGGCGCTCGCGTCGCACGCGGTCGACCAGCTCCCCGACCCGCGCGATCGCGGGCGAGCCGAACACGAGGTCCACGCTCGGCGCCCGCTGCCGGATCCGCTCCTTCTGGAGCTGCGCCATGCAGCCCATGACGCCGATGACCAGGTCCGGGTTGCGCCCCTTGAGGGGCCGGAGCTCGCCGAGCTTCGAGAAGACCTTCTCCTCGGCCTTCTCGCGGATCGAGCACGTGTTGAGGAGGATCAGGTCGGCCTCGGCCGGCGAGTCGGTAAGCTCATAGTGCCCGAACTGAGTGAGCAACCCGGCCGCGCGCTCCGAGTCGTACTCGTTCATCTGGCATCCGTACGTGATCACGTGCAGCTTCGGCATACGCTCAGCGGGTCTCGTAAGTCTCGGATTTCCGTAGCATAGCACAAAACGGCGGCGGGTCCGACGACCGGCCCGGAGGAGCGGCGGGCGCGCGACGGGACGGCCGGGACGTCGGCCGTCCCCGCCGCGCGACGGGTGAGCGCCCGCGAGCGCGGGCACGCCGATCAGTCGACCTCGTCCGGCCGTCCGGCCTTCCCGAGCGCCCCGGCGGAACGCGCGGTCTGGTGGCCGTTGGTCGCGCTGAACACCAGCGGCGGCTGCACCCGGAACTCGCGCTCCAGCCGCGCGCGGCGCTCCTTCCAGCCCTCCTGGTACTCGAGCTCGTCCTCGTGCAGCGTGGCCGGCTGCTTGATGCCGTGCGCGGCCCGGAACTGCACGGCCAGCTCGGACGCCTTCGCGCGCACGTGGTCCCACGGGGTGCCGAGCGCGAACTGGTCGGAGATGGCGCCGATCCGCCCCGTGTGGATGTTGCACGACAGCGTGATGGCCGAGAGGATCGGTCCCGACCAGTACGAGGTCTGGGAGTTGATCGGCATCGGCAGGATGTGGAGGTAGTGGCTGCCGCGGCAGTCGCCCGCCACCATCGGGCAGGCCGCCCACGGCGAGGTGATCTCGCCCGGCGCCGGCCAGTCGCCCTGGGCGAAGGCGAGGAGCACGGGGTCGTCCTTCCCGCCGTAGGTGAAGCCCTTCTTGGTCTTGATGTTGTGCAGGCGCTCGGCGGAGCACACGTAGCCGAGCTGGTCGCGCTCGCCCGTCTCGCTCCGGCTCCAGATGCGCGCGATGACGAAGCGGGAGGAGCGGCAGAGGCCCTCGATGTCGTAGAGGTCCTCGGGCGCGCGCAGCGAGATGACCCTCTCCTGGAGGCCCTTGGCCAGCTCCTCCATCTTGCTGTCCAGGGCCTCCTGGTCGCGCGGGTGCGCCCCGGCCTCGATCGCCTGGGCCTTGGTGTCGAGGTCGACGATGTCCATGATGTAGCCGCGCTTCATCTTCGACGCGGCGATCACCAGGCCCGTGTTGAACCGCGGCAGCAGGTAGGCGCCGGTGGCGTAGTAGTTGAACGCCATCGGCTCCGTCTTGTCGGCGAAGGACAGCAGCACGGTCTGGGAGGCGTTGTCCTTCCGGACCGGGAACGGCAGGGCCACCGTGGCGGGCCCGGCGCCGCGCAGGTTGCCGGTGAAGGCGTCGGCCACGAGGTCCTGGCCCGGGCCATAGAGGCCGAGCTCGGCGGCCTTGTCGGCGCCCAGCTGGAGGGCGTCCCACATGAGCTCGTCCACGACCGCCATGTCGACCTTCTCGGACATGATGCCGGTGACGGCGACGTCGTCCCCCGTGTGGGTGACGATGAGCGAGGTGAAGATCGGCTCCCCCTGAAACGAGTTGTTCTCGAGCACGAACCGGGCGATGACCGACTTGACCTCGTCGGCGGCCACCACGTGCCCGCCGACGCCGCCGACGTCGGCCTTGGTGGCCTTGATGAACCGCTGCACGAGCTCGGGGTGCCGGGCAAAAACGTGGGACGTGTACGAAAAAATGTTCGGCGTGCTGGTGACGGGCACGCGCTCGGCGATCGTCTGGGGCAGACCGTCGAGGGTGTCCTTGGACTGGTGGTAGTCCGCCATGGTGATGCGACCCTTGCCGTCGCCCGGGCCGTAGCGCTTGACGCTCGTCATGCCGTTGGCCTCCCTGGTGCAGTGAGTGGACCGAGCCCGCCGCGAAAAACGTGCTCGGTCCCGAGCATAAGTGGGATAGACTGGGATCGTCAAGCAAGATCTTTACGAGGATGAAATTTCTTTCTCCCTCCCCGGCCGAGCTGCGGCACATGGTCCGCTGCCTCGAGCTCTACTACCGGCAGCAGCGCAGCCAGAAGGACATCGCCAGGGCCCTGGGCGTCTCCGCCGCCACGGTTTCCCGCCTCCTCAAGCGGGCCTTCGACGAGGGGCTGGTCCGGGTGGAGCTGGACCTGCCCCGGATCCCCCGGCTGGAGGCGGCGCTGGTGGACACCTACGGGCTCCGGGAGGCCGTGGTGGTGGCCACGGGCGGGCGCGGCGACATCCGGGAGGAGCTCGGCCTGGCCGCCGCCGGCTACTTCGAGTCGGTGGCGGCGAACGGGATGCGGATCGGCCTCTCCTGCGGGTTCACCCTCTACCAGATGATCCGCTCGCTCCGGGACCGCCGCTTCCGGGGCCTGAAGCTCTACCCCCTGTCGGGCGAGAGCACCTTGCGGCTGGTCGACCTCTTCCCCAACACGCTGGTCGGCATCA
>JACQCN010000113.1 GCA_016201575.1 Candidatus Rokuibacteriota bacterium
ACGGCGCCCACGGCGATCATGCGGCTGCACGGCCGCCACGCCGAGTGCTGGCTGCGCCAGCTCCGCGGGGAGGCGCCGCCGGTGCGCGAGAAGTACGACTACCTCTACCCGGAGGCCGAGCTCGCCGAGCTCCTGCCCGAGGTGCACGCGCTCGAGGCCGAGACGGAGCGCGTGTTCATCTCGTTCAACAACAACAACCGCGACTACCCCGTGCGCAACGCGCTCGCGATGCGCCGCCTGCTCGGGCAGCCCGCGCGCGAGCCCAAACCCTTGCCTCGCGGCGGCCCGTCCTGAGAAGATGGGTCGCATGAGCTTCCGCGGAGGGGGGCTTCGCCCCCCGTCCGAACCTCCCCCGGGATGGCGCCGGCGAAGCCGGCGCTCGAACCGTCGGGCCGCATTCGCGATCGGAGGGTAGTCCAGTGAGCGATGTCCCGCCCATTCCGCGAGTCGAGCTGGCGTACGCGCCGACGCCGATCCTGAAGCTCGAGCGGCTCTCCGAGCGCATCGGCGTCGAGCTGTGGGTGAAGCGCGACGACCTCACGGGGCTCCTGGAGAGCGGCAACAAGGTGCGCAAGCTGGAGTTCCTGGTCGGCGAGGCGCTCGCCCAGGGCGCGGACACGCTGATCACGTGCGGGACGCTCCAGTCCAACTGCTGCCGCACGGTGGCCGCGGTGAGCGCGCGGCTCGGCCTCACCGCGGTGCTCGCGCTCAGGGGCGCGCCTCCCGCCGTCTACGACGGCAACCTGCTGCTCGACAAGCTGCTGGGCGCGGAGCTGCGCTACTGCACCGACGAGGAGTGGACGAAGATCGACGACGTGCTCGGCGACCTCGAGGCGCGGGTGCGGGCCCGGGGCGGGCATCCGTACGTGATCCCGGAGAGCGGCGCCACCGTGGTGGGCGCCCTCGGCTACATGGCGTGCGCGCGCGAGATCTTCCAGCAGACGAAGCGCGGCGCCCCTGACTTCGACACGGTGGTGATCACCGCCTTCAGCGGGGGCAGCCAGGCCGGGCTCCTGATGGGCAAGCAGCTCACGGGCCTCCGGGCCGAGATCGTGAGCGTGGCCGTGGCCTGGGAGGCGGCCGACGTGCGGCAGTACGTGGGCGACATCGTGGAGCAGGCCGCCCGCCGCTATCACCTGAGCGTGACGCCGCCGCCCGAGGTTCGCGTGATCGACGGCTACCAGGGGGCGGGGCGAACCCGGATCGGCGACGACACGCTCGGCGCCGTGATCGACCTGGCGCGCCGGGAAGGCATCGTCCTCGACCCCGTGTACACCGCGAAGGCCTTCCAGGGCCTGCTGGACCAGCTCCGGCAGGATCCGCGGCAGTTCGGCCGCCGGATCTGCTTCATCCACACGGGTGGCATCTTCAGCCTGTTCCCGTTCCGCGCCGAGCTGAGCCGGCTCCTCGACGGAGCGTCTCTGGTACAGTAGCCGCATGCCGGAGATCCAGCTCAGAGGCGGGGCCCTCGACGGCCTCGCCCTGCACTATCTCGTCGAAGGCCGCGGTCCCGCCGTGCTCCTGCTGCACGGCCTCGGCGGGTTCGCGGAATCGTGGCGGCACAACATCGACTACCTGAGCCGGCAGGCCACCGTCTACGCGCTCGACCTGCCGGGCTTCGGGCTCTCGGCCAAGCCGCGGACGACGTATCGCCTGGCCTTCTTCGCGGAGGCCACGCGCGGGTTCGCCACCGCGATGGGCCTCGGCCGCGTCGCCCTCGTGGGGCACTCGCTGGGGGGCGCGGTGGCGGCGGCCTACGCGCTGGCCTGGCCCGCCGACGTCGAGCGGCTCGCCCTGCTCGGCGCGGTGCTCCCCGGCTTCGGCTACCACATGTCCTGGCTGTACCGTCTGATGGCCGTCCGTGGCGTGGGCGAGCTGATGTCGCTTTGCGCGACGCCCCGGCTCTACAAGGCGGCGATCGCCCGCTGCTTCGCCGAGCCCGTGGCCGCGGAGGTCGCGTTCCTGGTCGAGTGCGCCTACGCGGCGCGCACGAGCCCCGAGGGGCGCGCCGCCTACCTGAGCACGCTGCGGCACGTGCGGGCCGACTTCGTGGACGACGCCGAGCCGTACCGCCGCGGGCTGCACCGGCTCGACGTGCCCGTGCTGGCCATCCACGGCCGGCAGGACCCGGTGGTGCCCGCCGAGCACTGCGCGGAGGTCGTGGAGAGCTTCCGCCGGGGCACCATGCGCTGGCTCGACCGCTGCGGCCACTTCCCCCAGATCGAGCACGCCGGCGCCGTCAACGCGTGGCTAGGGGAGTTCCTGGTGGGGCGGACCGCGCCCCGGTGAGAATGCCCGCCGGGAGCGGCGCATCCGGGAATTTCCCGGGGCCTTTGGCTCGCCAGCGGGTGGCGGCGAGCAGCCCCAGCCGCCCGCAGCGACTGGGGTATGGAGCGAGGACGGCTGGGGCTGCTCGCCGGCCAGGACCCGCTGGCCCGCGCGCCCGGCCACGGGAACAATCGCCGAGAGCGCCGGAACAACCGCTGGGGTGCGGGCAGGAGTAAACACGGCATGGAGATCAGCCCCGAGGACCTGAAGGCGCGGATCGACCGGCGCGAGGCGCCGATGCTGCTCGACGTGCGCGACGACTGGGAGACCCGGCTCTGCCAGCTGCCGAACGCGCTCCACATCCCCATCGACGAGATCGAGGCGCGCGCGGACGAGCTCGACCCGGACGAGGAGCTGGTCGTCTACTGCCACCAGGGGGTGCGCAGCGCGGCGGTCGTCGAGTACCTCCGGCAACGCGGGTTCAAGAACGTGAAGAACCTCGCGGGCGGCCTGGACGCCTGGGCCCGCGGCGTCGATTCCTCGATGCGGCGCTACTAGGCTTGAAGATCCGCGCGGTCACCGTCGACCTGTGGGGCACCCTCTTCTACGACCCGCCCTCGAGCGACAACCGCTACAAGCGCGGCCGGCTGACCGACTTCGAGTCGATCCTGGCCGGCGCGGGCGCGCGCGGCCCCGTGGCCGACCTCGACCGCGCGTACGAGCAGTCGGCGGCCACGCTCGGCCGCATCTGGATGAAGAACCGGGACGTGGCCGTCGAGCAGCACGTGCGCGCCATCCTCGACGCCGTCGACGCGCGCCTGGCCGCCCGCCTCGGCCCGACGACGATCCAGGCGCTCGCCCGCGCCTACGCGCAGCCGGCGCTGATCGTGCCGCCCGCGGTCGACGACGGCGCCCTCGCCGCCATGGAGGCGCTGGGGGCGCGCGGCTACGTCCTCGGCGTGGTGTCGAACACGATGCGCACGCCCGGGGCCACGCTGCGGAAGATCCTCGAGCACTACAAACTGCTCGGGTGCTTCGCGGTCCTCACGTTCTCCGACGAGTGCGGCGTCCGCAAGCCCGACCCGGAGATCTTCCGGCTCACCCTGCGGGCGGCCGCCGTCGATCCCGGGGAGGCGGTGCACGTCGGCGACGACGCCACGCTCGACGTCGAGGGCGGGCACGCGGCGGGCATGCGGGTGGTCCAGGTCACCACCGCGGCGCCGCGCTCGTTCGGCCGGCAGAAGCCCGAGGCCACCATCCCGCGGCTCGCGGGGCTCCCGGACGCCATCGCGCAGCTCGATGGCCGGCTCTGACGGCATCGAGCGCCGGAGCCGTCTGACCGCCGTCCCCTCCGACCGCTCGTGCGGCCGGTGGCGCGCCCTCCGCCCCCCGGCCGTGGCCGCCGCGCTCACCGCCGCCGTCTTCGCGCCCGCGCTGTGGAACGGCTTCGTGTGGGACGACCAGTTCAACCTCGTCGACAACCCCCGTTACCGGGGCCTCGGCTGGCCCCAGCTCCGGTGGATGCTCACCACGAACCGGCTCACCCATCCCGGGCTGGGCGGGCAGTGGATCCCGGTGACGTGGATCAGCCTCGGGGTCGATTACCTCGTCTGGGGCATGAACCCGCTCGGCTATCACCTGACCAACGTCCTGCTCCACGCCGCCGACGCCGCGCTCTTCCTGCTCGTGGCGCGCCGGCTCCTCGCCCGGGCGCTGCCGTCGGCGGGCGCGCCGCTCGTCGACCTCGGCGCGGGCGCGGCCGCCCTCTTCTTCGCGCTGCACCCGCTGCGTGCCGAGTCGGTCGCCTGGGCGACCGAGCGCCGCGACGTGCTCTCCGGCCTGTTCTTCCTGCTGGCGGTGTTGCTGTACCTGCGGGCTGTGGACGCCGAGGGACGGGTGCGGGCGCGCCGGCTCGGCGCCTCGGTCGGCTGCTACGCGCTGGCCCTGGCCTCGAAGTCGATCGTGATGACGCTGCCCCTCGTCCTCCTCGTCCTCGACGCCTGGCCGCTGCGCCGGCTCGGCCGCGGGCGCTGGCGGGTGGCGCTCCTGGAGAAGCTGCCGTACTTCGTCCTCGCGGTCGCGGGCGCCGCCTTGGCGTTCGTCGCCGCGCGCACGGGATCGGCCCTGTCCTCGCTCGCCAGCCTCTCGTGGCCGGCGCGGATCGCCATCGCCGCCCACAGCCTCTGGTTCTACGCGTGGAAGACGTTCGTGCCGCTCACCCTCTCGCCGCTCTACGAGATGCCGGCGCGGGTCGAC
>JACQCN010000117.1 GCA_016201575.1 Candidatus Rokuibacteriota bacterium
ATAAACCTGCGGCTCCTCGCGGATCATGACGGGCGGCGCGTAGGCCGGGTACCAGTACGGATCCCACCAGTACGGCCACGGTGGCCCCCAGAAGCCGGGCCCGACGAAGACGGTGGTGCTCACGAAGACCCGACTTCGGGGCACGAAGTGGCGGTGGAAGTGCCGGTGCGCCTCAACCGGAATGGCGATACCGAGCAGCACGGCCAGTAACACGGGGAGCGCCAAGATGTACTTCATCTTCAACTCTCCTTCATCCGTTGCTCTCCGTCGACGGACTTCCAGCCTCCACGACCCAGGACGGCCGTAGTCTGCGCGCCGAGCGTGCCGTCCGCAAGGCGTCACCTTCGGCCGCCGCTCGCCAGCCTTCAGGCGCAGGTCGTGGCTCGGCGGAGGTCGGATGGGAAGCCGGCCGGCTCGGCGGGGGCTCGAGGGGTAAGCGGGGCGCCGGGCGGTGTCGTGGTCCGCTACGGCTCCCCTCAGCACCGGAGGGCTAGCGGGGATGACCCCGCATGAGCATGTTGGAAGTAGCGGAAAGAAAAGCAAAGCGCCAGAGAAGGCCGGTAAGCCGGGTCCTGTCCCCCGGGCTGGTTGCCCGGCCCGGGGTGACGGTCATTTCTCTAGGGCGCCGGTTGCCCGGCACCTCAAGCGGCCTAACCCGAGAGCGCGGGCGGGCCACCCGATTGCTCTCCTATTCGGCCTTGCTCCGGGTGGGGTTTGCCGAGCCGGCGCGGTCACCCGCGCCGCTGGTGAGCTCTTACCTCACCGTTTCACCCTTACCGCCCTCGCGAGCGGCGGTCTGCTTTCTGTGGCACTGGTCCGTGCGGTTGCCCGCCCTGGCCGTTAGCCAGCACCCTGCCCTCCGGAGCCCGGACTTTCCTCCCGCCGCGTTGCCGCGACCGGCGACCGTCTGGCCTTCTCTGGCGCACCAATCATTATACCGGCTCGCGAGCGGAACGATAGAATCGGCCCGTGCAGCCCGGCCTCACGATCGTCATCCCCGCACTCAACGAGGCCGAGAACCTCGCGGGGGCGGTGGACCGGTGCCGCCGTGTGGCCGCCCGGCACTTCCCCGACTTCGAGCTCATCGTCGTTGACGACGGCAGCACGGACGCCACCGGGCAGATCGCGGAGGGCCTGGCGGCGGCCGATCCCCGCGTGCGCGTCGTCCACCACGAGCGCCCCCGCAACCTGGGCGCCTGCTACAAGGAAGGCGTGGGGCTGGCCCGGTTCGCGTACGTCCTGCTGTTCCCCGGGGACGACGAGGGCACGGACGAGCAGCTTCACGCCGTCATGTCGCGGGCCGGCTCGGCCGACATCGTCGTCAACTACACGTCGAACCCCGAGATCCGCCCGTGGAGCCGCCGGGTCGTCTCCCGCGCCTTCGTGGCCCTCCTGAACACGCTCTTCGGCCTCCGCCTCCGCTACTACAACGGCACCGTGCTGCACCGGACCGGGCTCGTCCGCGGCATCACGATCCGGACGGACTCCTTCGCGTACCAGGCCGAGGCGCTGGTGAAGCTCCTGAAGGCGGGACACTCCTACGTGGAGGTCGGGACGCCGCTGGCGCCGCGGGCGGGCGGCCGTACCAAGGCCTTCCGCCTGAAGAACCTCGTCCAGGTCGGGCAGGCGCTCGTGCGGCTCGTGGCCGACGTCCGCCGCTGAGCGCGGCCGGTCAGACGGGGCGGTCGGAGAGGTACTGGAACCAGGTCCGCGTGGCCTGCTGGATCGTCTCCGGCGTCCAGAGGGGCGCGTCCTTCCAGTAGTCGATCTGGCTCAGCATCACCTTCACGCCGTCCTCGAACGAGACCACCGGCTTCCAGCCGAGGTCCCGCTGGATCTTGCGGATGTCGGCCCAGGTGCAGCGGGGCTCGCCGGGGCGGGCCGGCACGTGGACGACGGGGCCGCCGATCAGCTCCACCAGCCGGTTGATGCTCTGGGGATTGCCCGCGCCCACGTTGTAGACCTGCCCGCTGATGGGCGCCACGGCCGCCGCCAGGAAGGCGCGGGCGACGTCGGTGACGAAGACGAAGTCGCGCGTCTGGGTGCCGTCGCCCACGACGGTGAACGGGCGGTCGTGGATCTTCTGGGCGAGGAAGACGCCGAAGACGGCGCCGTAGACGCCGGTGGTGCGGACGCGGGGCCCGTACACGTTGAACATCCGGATCGAGACCGCGGGCAGCTTGTAGACCTGCGCCCAGTGCAGCGCCGCCCGCTCGCCGAGCCACTTGCTGAGCGCGTAGGGGTACTCGGGCTGGATCGGCGCCGTCTCGCTGGTGGGCAGCTCCTCGGCCAGGCCGTAGCACGAGGACGACGCGGCGTAGACGAGCTTGCGCACGCCGGCGTGGCGGGCGGCCTCCAGCACGGCCAGCGTGCCGGTGACGTTGGCGCGCATGTACTCCAGGGGGCGCTCGATCGAGGGCACGATGTCGCCGATGCCGGCGAAGTGGAACACGTGGTCGACGCCCGTGAAGACGGCCGACTCCGCGCCCAGGTCGCAGATGTCGACGTGGTGGAACGAGAACCGGCGCTGGCCCTTGTGATGGGCGACGTTGTCGAGCCGCCCGGTGGCGAGGTTGTCGATCGCCCGCACCTCGAAGCCCTCGTCGAGGAGCAGGTCGACCATGTGGCTGCCGATGAAGCCGGCGGCCCCGGTGACGATCGCCGCCTTCACGCGAGCCGGGCCGCCTGGACGGTCTTGACGTTGAAGTAGCGGATGTCGGTGAGCGAGTCCCGGAGCTTGCCGGTCTGGAAGGCCCGGCAGAGGTCGACGACGGCGTCCTCGATCGTGCGCGTGGGCTTCCAGCCCAGCTCGCGCCCGATCTTCTCGGAGGAGATGTGGTAGGAGCGGAGGTCGTTGCTCGGCGTCGTCGTCATCTCGATCGACGCGAGCTGCGGCATCTCGCGGAGCACGACGTCGTGGGCGACGCGCCCCAGATCGGCCACCGTGTGGTTCTCGTAGCCGTCGTTGAAGATCTTGCCCGCGATCATCGCCTTCGGCAGCTCCAGGAGCTGCACGTAGAGGTCGGTCATGTCCTCGATGTGGAGGTTCGGGCGCCTCTGGGCGCCGCCGAAGATGGTGATCTTCCGGTTGTTCACCGCGAGGTTGGTGAGGATGTTGACGGTGAGGTCCAGGCGCTGGCGGGGCGAGTACCCGCAGAGCGTGGCCGGCCGGATGGTGAGCGTGGTGAAGTCGTCGGCCTGGTAGCGGGCGAGGATCGGCTCGCAGAGCGCCTTGTACTTGCTGTAGTCGGTGAGCGGCACCAGCGGGTGGTTCTCGGTGACGTTCTCCTTATCGCTCACGCCGTAGACGCTCGACGTCGAAGCGTAGACGAAGCGCTTGACCTTCGCCTGCTTGGCGATCGCCACCAGCGGCTCGAAGGCGTCGAAGTTGATCGACTTGCCCAGCTCCGGGTTCAGCTCGAAGCTCGGGTCGTTGGAGATGCAGGCCAGGTGGATGACCGCGTCCGTGCCGGCCAGCAGCCGGCGCAGCAGCGCCTGGTCGCGGATGTCGCCCTTGATCGCCTCCAGCGCGGGGTGCTTCGGCAGCACGTCCTCGCCGAAGATGAACAGGTCCACGACGCGGACCCGGTAGCCCTGCTCGAGCAGCTTCGGGACCAGGACCGCCCCGACGTACCCTCCGCCCCCCGTCACCAGCACCGTCCTCAGCTCGGCGTTCACGCGTCGTCTCCTGTGTCTCGGTTGGTTGCGCGCGCCCTACCCGCGGTAGAACGCCCGGATCGTCTCCGCGACGTAGGCGAGGTCGTCGCGGGTCAGGTACTCGTGCACGGGCAGCGAGATGATCCGCTCGGCCTGGCTCTCCGCCACCGGGAAGGCGCCCGGCTTGTAGCCCAGGTGCGCGGCGGCCGGCTGGAAGTGGATCGGGATCGGGTAGTGGATCTTCGTCTCCACGCCGCGCTCGGCGAGGTGGGCGATCAGCCGCTCGCGCCGCGCGGCCTGGACGACGTAGGTGTGATAGACCTGCCGCGCGGCCGGGCGCCGCGGCGGGACCACCACGTCGGGCGCGAGGTCGCGGAGCGCCTGGTCGTAGAACGCCGCGTGCTCGATCCGCATCTGCGTCACCGCCGCGATCGAGTCGAGCAGGGCGTCGCCGACGATCGCCTGGATCGTGTCGAGGCGGCTGTTGTAGCCGAAGACCTCGCACTCGTCGCGGTTCCGGAGGCCGTGGTGCCGGAGCAGGCGCACCGCGCGGTCGATCTCGGCCGAGCCGGTGGTGAGCATGCCGCCGTCGCCCGCCACCCCCAGGTTCTTCAGCGGGAACAGGCTGAAGCAGCCGGTGGTGCCGAGCGAGCCCACGGGACGGCCGTTCAGCTCGGCGCCGACGGCCTGCGCGGCGTCCTCGATGACGGCGAGGCCGTGCCGGTTGGCGATGGCGCCGATCGCGTCCATGTCGGCCGGGTTCCCGGTCAGGTGCACCGGGATGATGGCGCGGCTCCGGGGCGTCACCGCGGCGGCGGCCAGCGCGGGGTCGAGCATGTAGTCGGCGGTGACGTCGGCGAACACGGGCGTGGCGCCGGCGGCGACGATCGCGCCGGCGGTGGCGATGAAGCTGTTGGGCGCCGTGATCACTTCGTTGCCGGGGCCGACGTCGAGGGCCTTGAGGGAAAGGAAGATGGCGTCGGTGCCGGAGTTCAGGCCGAGCGCGTGCGGCGTGCCGCAGAGGCGGGCGAAGCGGCGCTCGAACTCCTCCACCGGCGGGCCCAGCACGAACTGGCAGCGCGCGAACTCCTCGGCGATCTTCCGCTGGATCTCGCCGCTCGCGAACTGGCGCGGCAGGTCCATGTACTTGACCTGGCGCACGGCCCGGCTCATCTGGTGTAGAACTTCCGGATCGTGTCGACCATGTAGTCGATCTGCGCGTCGGTCAGGTGCTGGTGCACCGGCAGCGTGATGATCCGCTTGGCCTGCCGCTCGGCGACCGGGAAGTCCCCCTTCTTGTACCCGAGGTGTCGCGCCGCCTTCTGCAGGTGCAGCGGGATCGGGTAGTGGATCTTGGCCTCGACGCCGTGCTCGAGCAGCCAGGCGAGCAGGCGGTCGCGGTCCCGGGTCTGGAACATGTAGTTGTGGTAGACCTGCCGGACGTTGTGCGGCCGCGGCGGGAGCACGATCCCGCTCAGGTCCCGGATGCCCTCGTCGATCCGCGCCGCGTTGCGGATGCGGGCGTTGGTGATCTTCTCGGCGTCCTTGATCAGGTGGTTGGCGACGATGGCCTGGAGCGTGTCGAGGCGGCTGTTGTAGCCGAAGATCTCCACCTGGTCGCGGTTCTGGAGGCCGTGGTTGCGCAGGAGCTTCAGGCGCCCGTGGATCTTCGGGTCGCTGGTGACCACCGCGCCGCCGTCGCCCCACACGTTGAGGTTCTTGAGCGGGTGCAGGCTGAAGCCGGCGGCGACGCCGAAGCTGCCCGTCACCTTTCCGTCGATAGCGCCGCTGATCGCCTGGCAGGCGTCCTCGATCACGGGCAGCTTGTGGGCTCTGGCGATCTTCATGATCGGGCCCATCGGCGCCGGGCAGCCGGAGTAGTGGACGGGCAGGAGCGCCTTCGTCCGCTTCCTGATCGCCCGCTCGATGCGCGCGGGGTCGATGCAGAAGTCTTCCCCGACGTCGACGAAGACCGGCCGCGCGCCCGTGGCCACGATGGCGCCGGTGGTGGCGATGAAGCTGTTGGGCGCGCTGATCACCTCGTGGCCAGGCCCCACGCCGATCGCCTTCAGCGCGAGGAACAGGGCGTCGGTGCCCGTCCCCACGCCGACCGCGAAGCGGCTCGCGCAGAGCCTGGCGAAGCTCTCCTCGAACTCCTGGACGGGCGGGCCGAGGGTGAACTGGGCGGTGTGGAGCAGGCCCTTGATGTCGTGCAGGATGGCCTCGGAGTCGGCGAACTGCTCCTGGAGGTACGAGTAGTTCACGCG
The DNA here is from genome assembly GCA_016201575.1 of Candidatus Rokuibacteriota bacterium. Lineage (GTDB taxonomy): Bacteria > Methylomirabilota > Methylomirabilia > Rokubacteriales > CSP1-6 > AR9. The sequence goes on from JACQCN010000117.1 coordinate 5,925, forward strand.
CATTCGGCCGCGGTCCTCCCGGCGTGAGGGTTGTGGCTCACCTTCGTGCCCCGCGCGAATCTTGCAAGAACTCAACCATATAGCGAACCGGAGCGACCCGCCAATTTTTCCGGCCGGATCGGCTGGCGACGGGCGGCCTCCGGCCCGGCCCGCCGACCCGGATTGGCACCTTCGTGCCGAATTTCCGAAGGCGTCTGGACGGCGGCGCGGGCTGGCCGATCCTGTTCGCGCGCCGGCTCCGAGCGTGTGAACCAATCGCGCCCGTGGCGTCGCGTGTTCGAGCGCCGGCTTTGCCGGCGCAACTCGGTTCTGGGGGGAGGTTCGGAGAGAGCCGTCGAGGCCCCCTCCGACTCTCTTGCGCCGGCGGAGCCGGCGCAATCCTGCCGAGGGGGGAGGTTCGGAAGGGGGGCGCAGCCCCCCTCCGAGTCATTCACGCCAGTAGAGATAGCGGCCGCAATTCTCGCAGGTGAGGAGGTGGTTTCCGGAGCGGATCTCGAGGAGCGCCTGCGGGCGGATGGCCATGCGGCAGCCGGCGCAGATCTGCGAGGGCAGCGCCTCGGCGAGGGCGAGGCCGGCGCGGGCCTTGAGGAGCTTCTCGTATTCGGCCAGGAGCGGCGGCGGGACCTGCCGGGCCAGCTCTCCGCGCTCGGCGCGGAGGCCGGCCAGCTCGGCCTCGACGGCGGCCAGCTTCTGCCGCACCACCGCCTCCTGGGCCTGGCCCTCGCTCTCGCGCCGCTTGAGCTGCGCGTCCGCCTCGCGGATGTCGACGGCGAGGCGCTCGCCGAGCTCCATCAGCGCGAGGATCTCCTCCTCGAGCCGCGACTTCTCCTGCTTGATCTCCTCGATCTCGATGAGGACCGCGGAGTACTCCTTGTTGGTCTTGACCTCGTAGAGGCGCGCCTCGGAGCGGCTGCGCTTGGCCTGGGAGACGTCGAGGTCCTTCTCCTTGGCGCGGATGTTCTTCCGGGTGGTGTCGAGGCGGCCCTTGGCGGTCTCGAGCACGGCCTTGGCCTCGCCCACGCTCGCCTGGATCGCCGCGATCTCCTTCGGCAGCCGCGCCACCTCGCGATCGAGGCCGGCGATGCGCGTGTCGAGCGCCTGGAGCTCGATCAGCAGATGCAGGTCGCGATCCACGTCGCCTCCGTCACGGTGGTGGGCCCACCCGGACTCGAACCAGGACCTGACCGGTTATGAGCCGGCTGCTCTGCCATTGAGCTATGGGCCCATCCGCCATGATAAGTCATGACTCGAGGAAACTCCTGAGCTTCTTCGAGCGCGACGGGTGCCGGAGCTTGCGGAGCGCCTTGGCCTCGATCTGGCGGATGCGCTCGCGCGTGACCGCGAAGTCCTGGCCGACCTCCTCCAGCGTGTGCTCGCAGCCGTCGGAGAGCCCGAAGCGCAGGCGCAGCACCTTCTCCTCGCGCGGCGTGAGCGTGTTGAGCACGCGGTTGGTCTGCTCGCGGAGGGAGAGCCCGATGATCGACTCCACCGGGGACACCACCTGCTTGTCCTCGATGAAATCACCCAGGTGG
>JACQCN010000011.1 GCA_016201575.1 Candidatus Rokuibacteriota bacterium
CTGGTGGCCTCGCGGCTCACGGATCAGCCCACGCCGATGCCGTGGTTTGGCGGCAAGTCGCTCCACATCCGCTTCGCATGATCCCGCCCTCCGAGGCCCGCAATGTTAGTCATTCCCCGCACCGTGGAAATCGAGGCTAGCTGTTCAATGGCATCGCGACACCGACCACCTATCAGTCATGCATCGTAGAGTGCTTCACCCCGCGTATCTCAAGATAATCGCGATGGGTGAGCGAGCGCTGCCGTTCATCATGCAGCAGTTGATTCGGCAACCGGAGCACTGGTTTCCCGCCCTTAATGCGATCGTTGACGAAGAAGTGGCCCCGTCTAATCTCGCGTTCAGTGAAGCGGTTGGCGCTTGGCTCGAATGGGGCCGACGACGCGGCTACGTCGATGTCAGCGGAAGAGTTTGAACGGCTCTTCCCGAACCTGCGCAGCCGGGGCTATTCCGTATCGAGCGCGCCTGATCCTCGCTATAACTGTGCCTCCTGGGCGCTGAACCACACTTCGGTTTGCTACGACCCGTTCCCCAGCCCTGGCTGCTATTGGCCGCGCGACATCCCTCGCGACACAAGCGTCGATAGTTACGAATTTCTCTTCCGCAAAGAGGGCTACAGCCGTTGCGGTGATGCCGAGCCGGAGCAGGGATTTGAGAAGATTGCGCTCTTTGCGCAGGGTAACTCTTTCATGCACGTCGCCCGTCTTACGCCATCAGGGTCCTGGACCAGCAAGATAGGTGGACTCGAAGATATCGAGCATCGTAGCCTCGACGCGCTGCAGCCGTCGGATTATGGAACAGTAGCAATCGTGATGAGACAGCCGCTCTCTCTCAGGCCAGACTCTCGTTGAACGGCTTCGTCGTCTAGAGGCGGCTGGGGTCCGCCGAGTCACCAGCAGCGCGGGCGCTACAGCAGGCGAGCGCTCAGGCGGACGATGCGGTGGAGCGCGGACTCCGCGACGTAGACGTTGCCGGCCGCGTCGAGCGCGATCCCCTCGGGGTCGGCGAGGTCGGCGGCGAGCGTGCTGACGGCGCCGTCGCGGGCGACCCGGAAGACCCGGTTCAGGTGCAGGCCGCCCGAGATCAGCACGCCGCCGTCGGGGGCGGCCACCATGGAAATGCGGTGGTACTGCCCGACCGGGAGCCGCGCCAGCGGCTCCAGCACGCTGTCGGCGGAGACCCGGAACACCTCGCCCATCGAGCTGAGCGCGAAGACCTCGCCGCCTGGCGCGACGGCCACGCTGATCAGGCGCGGCAGCAGCCCGCCGCCGGCGCGGCCGCCCCAGCCCCGCGGGAAGAACGGCGCCGCGCGCCCGAGGTCCCGGGGGAGCGCGACGTCCGGGTCCAGCTCGAGCCGGAACAGCAAGGGGCCCCGGTAGTCCTCGTCCCGCAGCCACTCGAACCCGGGCGGCCCCGGCTCCTCCATGGAAGGCGGGATCTGGTCCACGAAGTCGACGACGAGCAGCCGCCCGGCGGCGTCGAAGGCCAGCGTGCCGCCGCCGTCGAGCCGGTGGAGGCCGCGCGCGTACAGCGTCAGCGTGGACGACGCCGAGAGCCGGTAGATGCGTGTCCCGTTCTCCTCACCGAGGAAGAGGTCGCCCGAGCGCGGGTCGACGGCGAGGCTCCCGAGCGCGGCCTTGCGGGGCCCGGCCGCGAAGGGGACGCGCACGCGGGGCGCGTGCGAGAGGTCCACGGGAGGCGCGGCGCCGAGAGGGACGCGGAAGATCTCCGCCGCGGAGTCGCCGCCGGCGCCCGGGCTCAGGACGACGAGCGCGCCGTCGCGGTCGAGGGCGAGCTGGAGAGGCCGGGGCACGCCCGTGACCACGACATCGACTGCGGGCGCCGGCGCGGAGACCGCCCGCCAGAGCAGGACCAGCGCGACGACTAGGGCCGGCGCGAGCGCGTGCCGCGTCATGGCGTTACTTGATCGCGGCGCCCGTGATCCCCGAGATGAACTTGTCGAGAAAGAGGTTGTAGACGATGGCCACCGGCACGCCCACCAGGAGCGCGCCCGCCATGAGGGAGCCCCAGAAGTAGACGTCGCCGCGGATCAGCTCGGTGGCCACGCCGAGCGGGACCGGCTTGTTGTCGGAGACGGAGATGAACGCCAGCGAGTAGAGGAAGTCCTGCATCGACAGCGTGAACGAGAAGATGACGGCGGTGATGAGGCCCGGCCAGCTCACGGGCAGCACCACCCGGAGGAGGGCGCCGAGCTGGCCGCAGCCGTCGACCCGGGCCGCCTCCTCGATCTCGAAGGGCACCGTCTTGAAGAACCCCATCAGGAGCCACGTACAGAACGGGATCGTGAAGGTCGGGTAGACCACGACCAGCGACCACCAGCGGTCCTGGAGCCCGAGCTCGCTCACCACCCGCGACAGGGGGAGGAACAGGATGATCGGCGGCACCAGGTAGGTCATGAAGATCCCGATGCCGAGGTTCTCGGCTCCGCGCAGCTTGAGCCGCGCCAGCGCGTAGCCGGCGGGCACGGCGGTGAGGATCGTGATCAGCGAGACCCAGAACGAGATCGACATCGTGTTCACGATCCAGTCCGAATACGACGTGCGGTTGAACAGGAGGGCGAAGTTCTTGAGCGTGGGCGGCATGCCGAACCAGAAGGGGATCGTGTCCATCCGGTAGAGATCCGCCTCCTGCTTGATCGCGGTGATGGCCATCCACAGGATGGGGAAGACGGCGAGCACCACGAACGGCGTGAGACCGAGGTAGATCAGGACGTGATGGCGGAGGGCGTTCTCCCGGGCCGAGCGGGCCATCACCACTCCCGCCGGCGCAGGTTGCGCAGCAGCAGGATCATCGCGGGCAGCAGCAGCGGGAACAGGAACAGGGAGATGGCCGCGCCGCGCCCGAGGGCGCCGGCCTGGATGCCCACGCGGTAGGCCAGCATGGGGAGGATCTCGGTGGCGCCGTTGGGGCCGCCGTTGGTGAGCAGGTAGACGATGCTGATGTCGGAGAGCGTGAAGACGGTGTCGAAGAGGGCCCCGATGAGGAGGATCGGCGCGATCATGGGCACGATCACCTTGGCGAAGCGCTGCCGGAAGCTGGCGCCGTCGACCTTGGCGGCGTCGATGATCTCGGGCGGCACCGACGTCAGCCCCGCCATCAGGACGATCGCGCTGAAGGGGAAGCTCCGCCAGACGTTCACGAACATCACCGAGGCCAGCGCGAGCCTGGGCTGCCCGAGCCAGACGGGCCAGGCGTCGGTCCCGTAGGCGCCGATCAGGTGCAGCTGCCCGAGGGCCCAGTTGATGACGCTGAACTGCGAGTCGAGCATCCACTTCCAGCCGAGCGTGCTGACGGCGATGGGGATCGTGAACGGCATGACGACCAGCACCCGCACCACCTTCTTGCCCCGGAAGGACTGCATGAGGAGGAAGGCCAGCGAGGTGCCGAGCAGGCCCTTGCAGACGGCGGCGCCGACCGTGAAGATCAGCGAGTTCCGGAGGGCGACCCAGAAGGTGCCGCTCTGCACGACCGCCACGAAGTTCTCGAGGCCGACGAAGCGGGCCACGGGCGCGCCCACGCTGGCGTCGCTCAGCGCCAGGTAGAGCGAGAAGAGGAACGGCACGCCGACCAGGAGCCCGACGTAGAGGATGGCGGGCGTGAGGAGGCTGTAGCCGAACGCGTACCGCCGGGCGGTGACGCTCCGCCACCAGCGGGGCTTCGCCGCCTCGACCGGGACCTTGAGCGCGAGGGCGGCGCTCGGGTCCGGCTCGCGGCCGGCCATGAGGTCGTCCATCAGGCGGCTTTGTGCTTGCCGTAGATGCGCCGGATCTCGCCGACGCCCCAGTTCAGGGTCTCCTCGATGTCCTGGCCGCGGCAGACGCGGGTGAACATGTCGGGGATGACGAACGTGGTGAGGACCTCCTGCGCGGCCGGCGACATCGGACCCGGATGGCCGAAGAAGGCCGTGATCTTGCCGATGTCCTGCAGCGTGTGGAGCTTGGGGTCGGTGCCGATCACCGGCATCGGCTTCGTATAGTGGCCCAGGAGGAACGGCATGTTGTAGCCGCGGCTGGCCGTCATCGCGTCCTTCTGGTGGTCGGCGACGTACTCGACGAACTCCTTGGCCGCCGGCACGTTCTTCGAGAACTTCCAGATGGCCCACACGTTGGGCTCGCCCACGTTCTTCCGCTCGCCGCCCGGTCCCGCCGCCTCCGGGAGCACGGAGGTGCTCTTGAAGACCTCGGGGTTGGTGTCCTGGGTCGTGCGGTACGCGGAGATGGCGTCGTGGATCCAGCAGGCCACGCCCGAGGCCAGGTACCGGTTGTCGGAGGCGTCGTCCCAGGAGAAGACCTCCGGCGTCATGCCCTCCTCGTAGAGCGCCTTGGCGAAGCGGAGCGCCTCGCGCGTCTCCTTGGAGTCGAGGACGATCTGCTGCCCGGTCGGGTCGGTCTCCCTGGCCCCGAAGCAGTAGAGCACGGCGCGCCAGTTGTGGTTGGCGTCGTTGCAGTGCGAGAGCTGGATGCCGGTCGGGTGGCCCTTGGCCTTGAGCGTGCGGCCCGCGACCCGCAGCTTCTCCCAGGTGTCGGGCACGCCGAGACCCGCCTGGTCGAACAGGTCCTTGCGCCACAGGACCGGGATCGAGATGAAGTAGTCGGGGATCGCGTACCACACGCCGCCGATCTGCGCGCAGCTCTTGGCCCCCTCCATCCACCCGCCGTACTTCTTGGCGAGCCCGCTGGCGACGTCGCTCACGTCGACCAGGTTCTTGTAGTAGTGGCCCGTGAGGATCTGGCCGACGAAGTAGATGAGGTCGTGGCCGGCCCCCGCCGCGAACTCGGCCGCGTAGCGGGCGGGCAGCTCGAGGTGCGGGATGTGGTCGACCATGACGCGGACGCCGTTCTTCTCGCCCCATTCCTTGGCGAACTTGTCGAACCACTGGTCGTAGGCGGGGATGAAGTGGCTCCACTTGAGCATCCGGAGGGTCGTCCCCCGGATCTGGGCGGGCGCTTGACGGGCATCGAGCATGGTGGTGAGGGTCGAGCCGGCGAGCGCGGTCCCCGAGACACGGATGAAGTCGCGTCGAGTCAGTTCGATCATGGCGGTCCCCCGGGCATCAGTGAGTTTCGCGATCCCATCGCGGGACGAAGTACCCTGAGTATCCGGCTGCCCTGGGCCCCGGTCAAGCGGACCGCCGCTCCGCGAACGCCCGCACGGCGTTCGGCCGCTCGGGACGGTTGAGCGTGACGAGCGCGACGGGACCGCGCGTCTCGGGGAGGACCTGGGTCACGCGAGCCCGGTCCGGGCCACCCCGAGCAGGAGGCCGTGCAGCGCCTTCGGGTGGATCCAGAGCCCGTCGCGCTCCCGCGCCGGGTCACCGCCGCGCGGCGTCCAGGCGGCGCCGCGCCGCCCCAGCCGCTCGACGATCGCCCCGACGTCGTCCGCCTCCGCGGAGGCCATGTACAGCGAGTCGCCGCGCCGGGCCACCCACCGGCCCATCGCGCTCGCGGGATCGGTGACCTGGGCGATCTCGATCCGGTCGCGCCGGTCCGGCGCGAACAGCGCCAGCGTGCCCTCGTAGCCGAAGCGCGCGCTCCGGATCGGCGCGAACCGCGCGGGGTCGAGCCGGAACACCTCGGTGTACCGCTGGGCCACGGCCGTCCACGGGCCCGCGATCGTGTGCGTGACCTCGACGAATCCCCGCACGAGCGCCGTGGAGACGCGCTGCCCGGTGGGGCTCACCACGACGAGGGCGCCGCCCGTCTGGGCCGGCTCGAGGAAGGTCTGCTCGTCCTCCTCGACGAACTCGATCCCCTCGCCGGCGAGATGGACGTAAAGATCGGTGAGGCTGGCCACCGAGACGCCGGCGGCGAGGAGGCCCTCGCCCCAGCGGGCGAGGTGCGCCTCCGCCGGGCCCGGCTCACTCGGCTGGCACAGCTCGACCTCGCCCGCGCCGAGGGCCAGCACCGTGCGCCGCGCGCCGAGATACCGGCTCCGCGACTCGCCGACCGGCTTGGCGCCGAGGAGCTCGGCGAACGTCCGCGCGGCCGCCTCGCGATCGCGCACGACGAGCTGTACGCGATCCACCCGCTCCAGCATCGTCACTCTCCCGGGCGCGGTTTGACTTGATTCGCGGCGCAACGCTACACTCCGCGCGTGTCGCTGTCAACGCTGGCGCCGGCGCTCGCCTCGGGCGTCATGCTCGGGTGCTGCTACGCCCTGGTGGCGCTCGGCTTCGCGATGATCCTCGCCCTCACGCACTCGCTCAACCTCGCCCACGACACGCTCGCCCGCGTCCTGCCCCTGCGCGACACCTTCGTGGCGATGTTCTTCGTGACGATGGGGCTCCTCATCGACCCGCGGATCCTGCGCGCGAACCTGGGCCTGCTCGCGGTGATCGTGGGGCTGACCGTCCTCGGCAAGCTCGCGGTGTGGCCGGCGGTGGTCCGGCTCTTCCGGCAGGGGCTGACCACGGCGGTGCGCGTCGGCCTCGGTCTCGGCCAGATCGGCGAGTTCTCGTTCGTCCTCGTCCAGGCCGCCCACGCTGCCGGCCACGTCGGCGCCGACGTCTCCAACTCCAACGCGACGCTGGCCGCGTCCGTCCTGACGATCCTCCTGAACGCGCTCCTCGTGCGCGGGATCGGCGGCTGGCTCCGCCGCCCGGCCGAGGCGGGGGCCTGATCGCCCCCGTGCGCCATCCCGGCGTCGTGCTGATCGCCTTCGTCCTGGCCATCGGGCTCATCGCCCTGCTGGTCGCGAAGGCGGTGGAGGAGGCCCGGCCGCCGCCCGGTGCCGCTCTCGGCGAGCGCGTCTACTACCGCTACTGCGTGGACTGCCATGGCCGCGACGGTCGCGGCTCCTGGCGGGCGGCGCTCTTCCTGATCCGGCCGGGCGACCTCACCGACGCCGCCCGGCTGGGCCAGGACTCCGACGCGTATCTGCGCGAGCTGATCAAGCAGGGCGGCGCGCCGCTCGGCATGCCCGGGATGCCGGGCTTCGGCATGCACCTCGATGACCGCCAGATCGCGGCGGTCGTGGAGTACGTGCGGTCGCTCAGTCGGCCAGACGGTCGAGGCGGGTGACGACGAGGCCCTCCGGGGCCTGGCGCACGATCAGGCGCACGCGGTCGCCGCGGGCGAGACCCGAGTTGATCGGGCCCTTTTCAGCGGCCGGCGTTGGCGCGGAGGACGCGGCGCAGGAGCTTGCCGGTGCCCGGCCCCGCGGGCCCGGGCGCGCGGGGGAGCTGCTCGGTGAACTCGATCTCGCGCGGGAGCTTGTACACGGCGATCTCCCCGCGGCAGAACTCGATGAGCTGGCGCTCGAGGTCCTCGGAGGGCGCCGCGCCCGGCGCCAGCACCACGTAGGCGCGCGTGTTCTGGCCGCGCACGGGGTCGGGCACGCCGATGACCGCGGCGTCGGCCACCGCCTGGTGCCGCTTGAGCGTGTCCTCGATCTCCTCGGGCCCGATCCGGTAGCCGGAGGACTTGATCAGATCGTCCTCGCGCGAGAGGAACGTCACGTAGCCGTCCGCGTCCATCGTCACGAAGTCGCCGGCCCGGTTCCAGCCGTTCGACACGGCCGCCCGCTGCCGCTCGACGTCGCGCCAGTAGACGGTGCCCGTCGGGCCCCGGGCGATCAGGAGGCCGACCTCGCCCGGCTTGCACGCCTTGCCGTCCTCGCCGACGACCTTGACCTCGTAGCCCGGGACGGCGGGGCCGATGGCGCCCGGCTTCACCCGGCGGGTGACCGCGGAGGAGATGAAGACGTACATCATCTCCGTGGTGCCGAGGCCCTCGTAGACCTCCTGGCCGAACGCCCGTGCACACGCGCACGCTCGAGAGGTCGTAGCGCCCCTTCGCGCCGGGGACCTGCATCATCTTCCGGTACGCGGTGGGCAGGATCGACACGATCGTGATCTTGTGCTTCTGGATCTGCTCGAACATCCCCTCGGGCGTGAAGCGCGGCAGCAGGGACGCCGCCGCGCCGAAGCGGAACGGGATGACGGCCTGGGTCGAGTAGCCGGCCGCCAGCGACAGCGGCGCGGGCCCGCCGATCACGTCGTCCTGGGTCACGCGCCAGCCGTACGCGCCGAAGGTGTCGGGGACGACGAGGGCCTCCTCCATGAAGTGGACGGTGCCCTTGGGCGGCCCGGTGGTGCCGGAGGTGAAGAGCAGCACCGACACGGCCAGGCGGTCGCGCCGGACGGGCTCGAGCTGGGGCGAGCCCTTCGCGAGCAGGTCGGCGTAGGAGAGGTAGCCCCGGGCGGCGAGATCGGCGGGATCGCCGCCGATGACGATGACGTGCTTGACCGTGGCCAGCTCGCCCCGCGCTTTCTCCACCTCCTCCAGCAGCGCCGCCGCCACGATCAGGGCCGTGGCCTCCGTCGTGTTGGCGATGTGGACCAGCTCCCCCCGCGAGAAGAGCGGCGAGGTGGGGACGACGACGGCGCCGATCTTGATGGTGGCGAGCACCGACACGATCGCGGGCGGGACCGACGGCGCGCGCAGGAGGACCCGGTCCTCCTCGCCGATCCCGAGGGCCTGGAGCGCCCCGCCGAGCTTGTTCACCGAGGCCTGGAGCGCGCGGTAGGTGATCTTCTGGTCCTCGAAGAGGAGGGCCACCCGGTCGCCGCGCCCCTCGGCGACGTGGCGGTCGATCAGCTCCTCGGTCGAGTTGAGGCGCTGCGGGTAGGCGCGGAGCTCGGGGAGCGTGTAGATGCGCTCCGGCCAGAGCTCCGGGGGGGGCAGCGCGCCGGCGGGAATGCGACCCATCGTCCGCCTACTGGCGCCCGTAGATGTAGGGGTCCGGCGCCAGCCCCGTCCGCTCGTTGGCCGCGCGCAGGTCCTCGGGGGTGACGATCCACTTCCCGAGGCAGCCCTCCTCGAAGATGCTCTTGGCCGCGCTGTAGCCGGTGCCGAGGGTGACCAGGAGCGTGGCGAGCGTCAGCCCGCTGCCGAGGCCGCAGAGGATCACGCGTCCCGGCACGCTGAACGCGCTGGCGACCGCCGCGCCCGTCTGGTACGCCGCCTTGTTCTGGCGCGGCGGCGCCTGGGAGGCCTTCAGCGCCTCCTGGTAGAGGTCCGGTTGCTGGGCCGGCTGGGCGGGCGCCGCGGGCGGTGTCTCCGACTGCGCGGCCGCCGGCGGCGGCCGGGGTCCTCCACCTTCTCGAAGACGCCGCGCTCCCACCAGTGCGGCTCCTGCAGGACCTGCTCGGGGGTGTTGAGGCGGGCCGTGGCCACCGTGCCCGGCCCCCGCTTGCTGGACATGTAGTCCTGGAAGCGCTCGAGGATCTCCTGCGAGGTCAGGTCCTTCGACCATGCCTCCAGCTCCTTGTAGACCGCCGCCGCCTCGCTGATCCGGGACTTCGGCGACGGGAACCGCTCCTTCAGCTCGGGCCGGCCCATGATGTTGGTGAGGCCGGTCCAGTTGACGTCGGAGAAGCCCGCGATGAAGGCGTAGGAGTCCCGGGTCTTCACCAGCGTGTAGGGGAAGACCTGGATGTGGAGCGCGCCCACCCGCTCCTGGACCCGCTGCATGGCGTGGTACCAGTGGATCGAGGCGTCGGTGAACCGCATGTAGGCCTCGGCCGGCGTGAGGTCGATGAGCTGACCGCGGCCGGTGCGCCCGCGATGCGCGAGGGCCGCCAGGATCGAGAGCGAGCCGAAGCCGCCGCCGACGTACCAGCCGATCCAGTTGCCCTGCTTGGTGGGGACCGAGGACTCGGCCGGCCCCTGCCCCGCGGGCTCCCCGCTCACGTAGAGCACGCCCGACAGCGCCTGGTTCGTGATGTCGTGGTCGGGCATGCGGGCGCGGGCGCGGGGCCCGAACTGGCCGTTGGTGGAGACGGCGAGGTAGATGAGGCCGGGGTTGAGGATCGAGAGCTGGCGGTAGCCGATGCCCCAGGCGTCCAGCTGCCCCGGCAGCTCGCTCTCGATCACCACGTCCACGTGGCGGGCCAGGCGCGCGAACAGCAGGCGGCCGTCCTCGTGCTCGAGGTTCAGGGTGATGTGCCGCTTGTTGCGCGCCTCGACCAGGTACGGCAGCCCCGTGCCCTTGTGCTTCAGCCCCTCCGGCGTGAACAGCCGGGCGACGTCGCCGCTCGGCGGCTCGACCCGGATCACCTCGGCGCCGAACTCGGCCAGGATCGACGAGGCGAAGAGCGCCGCGAAGTTGCCCCGGGAGCAGTCGAGCACGCGGAGGTCGCCCAGCGCCTCCGGCTTCTCGTGCGCCTGCTGCGGATCCGTCAGCTCGCGGGCGTACTCCGCCCACGGCTCGATCGATTCGTGGCTGCGCGTCGTCATGGCTAGACTCGTCCCTGCTCCGGCGTCCACTCGGACGGCGGCTTCGCCCCGGGGATCTCCGCCCACTGCCCGATCACCTTCTGCTCGGTCAGCTCCTTGATCCGGCTCGGCGACAGGCCGAGCAGCCGCGTGAAGACGTCGTGGTTGTGCCAGCCCACGGGCTTGGCCGCCCACTTGATCCGCGCCGGCGTCTCGGAGAGCTTCGGGCCCAGCCCGTGCTCGACCATGGGCCCGTAGAGGGGGTCCTCGTACTCCGACACGGTGCCCCGCGCCCGCAGGTGCCGATCCTCGTACCGGTCGCGCGCGGTGGCGACGCGCGCCGCCGCGAAGCCGTGCTTCACCGCCGCCGCCTCGACCTCGCCCCGGGCGAGCTTGCCGGCCCACGCGCGCACGCGCGCCAGCGCCGCGCGCGCGTGCTCGGGCTTCTGGCGGGCCTCGAGCGTCTTGAACCGGGGATCGGCCGCGAGCGCCCGGTCGCCCATCGCCTCGCAGAGGCCCGCGAACTCCGCGTCGGTCGCCGCCGCCGCCGCCACGTAGCCGTCGCGGCACTCGAAGATGTCGGCGATGCCGATCGCCTCATCGTGGTTGCCGGCGGGGGCGCGGTTGCGGCCGGTCAGCCCCGCGCGGATCCACGTCCAGTCGAGCGTGCGCACGAGGCCCTCGCTCTGGGCGAGGTCGATGAACTGGCCCTCGCCGGTTTTCGTGCGATGATGCAGGGCGACGAGGGCCGCGTTGGCGGCCATGAGCCCGCCGAACCAGTCGCCGATGAAGATGCCGCACAGGATGGGCGGCCGGCCCGGGAAGCCGGAGATGCCGATCATGCCCGAGACGGTCTGAGCGACGGCGTCGTAGGAGGGCCGGCCCTGCGCGAATGGGCCCCACTGCCCGAAGCCCGAGTCGGCGACGTAGATCAGCCTCGGGTTGATCTCGCGCATGTCGCGGTAGCCGATGCCCCACGTGTCCAGCGTGCCCGCGCGGAAGTTCTCCACTATGATGTCGGACTTGGCGGCGAGCTGCTTGAACAGCGCCTTGCCCTCGTTGGAGTGCAGGTCGATGCCCACGTGGTACTTCGAGTGGTTCTCGGGGAAGAAGCCCATGGAGGCGTTCTTCCAGAACGTCCCCTCGGGCGTGACGAAGCGCATGGTGTCGCCGCGCGGCGGCAGCTCGACCTTGACGACCTCCGCCCCGAACTCACCCAGGAAGTCGGCGGTGGTGGGGCCGAGCACGAGCGTGGTGAGCTCGAGGACGCGGATTCCGCGCAGCGCCTCGGGCTTGTCGAAGACCTTGGCGTGATCGAAGAGCTGCTCCGTCCACTCGAAGTAGTCCACCGCGCATCCCCTCTGGTGTCTTCGGTCGGGCGGCGCTCCGGACGGCCCTCGGCCGACGAGACGGACCCGGCGAAGAAGGCGAAAAGTATCGCTATGATAGCAGACGAGCGCCCCGGTCGCCGCGCGAAAAACTCGGCCGGCGTGCGTTTGCCCGGCGAATGCCCCCACGGCATGCCGGGAGAGAGGAACCGATGCGGCGATCGCTGGTCCTGCCCATCATCTTCCTGATCGGCCTCGTTCTCGGGGCGGCGGCGGCTTTGTCCGTGCCGGGGCTCGCCCGCCCGTACCTCCCGGAGATCCTGGCGGGCAAGCGCGTCACCATCGAGGGCGAGGTGGCGCGGAAGCAGCGCGAGCCCAACCGGCTCCTCCTCAAGGTGCACACCGCGCACGGCGACCTCCTCGCCGCGTTCACGAAGAAGGTCGCCGACATCGACCTGCTGGTCGAGCCGGGAGACGTCGTCACCCTGGACGCCGCGGGGTATGCCCCGTTCCTCGAGGACCCGGCGATTGCCCGGGTGCGACATCGGGAGGAACGGCCCGCCACCGCGCCGGCCCCGCCGCAGTGATTCGCTCCGCGGGCGAGTGGCGGCGCCGATGATCCAGGGCCTCGTCGAGCACTTCACCTACCTCGGGATCTTCGCCGTCCTGTTCGTGGCCGCGCTCGGCGTGCCGATCCCCGAGGAGGTGCCGATCCTCGCGGCCGGCGTGCTCGCGAGCCAGGAGCTGGTCCGGTGGTGGATCGCCTTGCCCGTGTGCCTGCTCGGCGTCCTTTCGGGCGACGTGGTCCTCTACTGGGCCGGCCATCACTGGGGCGAGCGCCTGCTGAACTGGCGCGTGGTGCGGATCGTCCTCACGAATGAGCGCGAGAACGCGCTGAAGCGGGCGTACCGGCGGCACGCGATCAAGACCGTGGTCACCGCGCGCCACGTGATGGGCCTCCGGGCCGCCGCCTTCCTCACCGCGGGCATCGCCCGCGTCCCGTTCGGGAAGTTCCTCGCCGTCGACGCGGTCGCCGCGACGATCGGCGTGCCCATCGGCTTCGGGCTCGCGTACTTCTTCACCGATCAGCTCGAGGACCTGCTGACCGACGTCCATCGCGCCGAGCGCTGGTTCGCCCTGTTCGTGCTCCTGGCGATCGCGACCGCGCTCGGGATCGTCGTGTGGCTCCGGAATCGCCAGGGCGTGTCCGACGAGCCCTGACGTCACGCTGTCGCCCGCCGAGCGTTCGCCAGCGAACACCGGCGCACCGTGTCCCGGTGTCACGCACGTGATTTTTCGGCACCTTCTCGGTCTGGCGCTTCGCTTGCAGTAGTGTCGCGCGTGCGCTGGCTCGGCCTCTCAGCGGGAGAGGGGCATGCGCAAACTGGTGAAGGCCACGATGAAGAATGGGCAAGCGGTGCTGGTCGCGGCGTCGCTTGCGGCAGTCTTCCCGGCGACGGCTCAAGCGAACGACAGCTACGGCAGTGTCATCCACGCCTGCGTGCAGCGCAAGAGCGGGGAGGTGCGCGTCGTCGGACCGAACACCGTGTGCCGGCGCGACGAGGCGGCGATGGAATGGAACACCATGGGTCCGCAGGGCCCGGCGGGGCCGGCGGGGCCGATGGGACCCGCGGGACCGGCGGGCGCGATGGGCCCCATGGGGCCGATGGGACCGACGGGACTGACGGGACCGGCCGGCGAGATGGGACCGATGGGGCCTATGGGACCGGCTGGGCCGACCGGCGCGATCGGGCCTCAGGGACCGGCTGGACCGGTCGGGCCGCAGGGGCCCGCGGGCGCGACCGGTGTCGCCGGGCCAGCGGGGCCGGCGGGGCCACAGGGGCCGAAGGGTGACCCCGGCCCCGGCGCGCGGATGGTCGTCGACAGCGCCGGTAACACGGTAGGCACCCTGCTCGATTGCTGCGACGTGGTCGCCCAGGACGCGGACGGCGACTTCGTGATCCTCCCCCTCACCAACGCCGGCTTCGTCTCCAGCGGCGGGAACCTGACCTTCTTCTACGAGAACTCCGACTGCTCGGGGCCGCGCCTGCTGCCGCAGCGCGGGCTCTTCTCGACGGTGCTGATCGACCGCAACACCGCGTACTACGCCACCACCTTCACGATGCTGACGGCCCACGCGCAGCTCTTCTTCGGCACCTGCACCGCGACGACCCGGACGTTTTTCGCGGGCGAGGTCCATCAGACGGATCTCTCCGTGTTCACGCCTCCCTTCTCCGTGAAATAGCCTCGCGCGGGCGGCGACGCCACACGCGCCGCCGCCCGCGTTGCTCCCCCACCTGAGGGCGAGCGCGGCGCGTTGTATAATTCGCCCGCACCCATCAGACCCTCAGGAGGCAGTCATGAAACTCGTCCGCTTCTCCCAGAACGGTCACTCCCCGCGGCTCGGCATCTTGCGGGGCGATGCCGTCGCCGACCTCCAGGCCAGCTACGCCGCGACGCTCGCCAGGGGGGGCGTGGTCCGGGCCGAGGCGATCGCGGCCGCGCTCTTCCCGCCCAGCACGCGGACCTTCCTGGAGAACGGCGTGGCCGCGACCGACGCGATCGCGGCGATCACCGAGTGGGTGACGGCGCCGCTCGACAGCGTGCGCCTGCACGCGCCGATCGCCGATCCCGGCAAGATCATCTGCATCGGCCTCAACTACAGGGACCACGCGGAGGAGTCGGGGATGCCAGTGCCGCCGGAGCCGCCGATGTTCCCCAAGTGGGCCAACGCGATCCTGGACCCGGGCGAGCCGATCCTGCGGCCGCGGGGCTGCCGGCAGCTCGACTGGGAGGTCGAGCTGGGCGTGGTGATCGGGCGGCCCGCGCGCTACGTGGCGCGGGAGCGGGCGCTCGAGCACGTCTTCGGCTACACCATCGTCAACGACGTGAGCGCGCGCGACTTCCAGTTCGTGACGAGCCAGTGGGCCAAGGGCAAGATGCCGGAGACCTTCGCGCCCGTCGGCCCCTGTCTGGCCGACCGCGCCGAGATCCCGAATCCCCACGTGCTCGAGCTGAAGACCTGGGTGAACGGCAAGCAGATGCAGAACGGGAGCACGACCAAGCTCGTCTTCGACGTGAGCTTCCTCGTGTCGTACATCTCGAGCCTGATCACGCTCTCCCCCGGCGACCTGATCGCCACCGGCACGCCCCCCGGCGTGGGCGCGGGCCGCAAGCCGCCGGTCTTCATGGTCCCCGGTGACGTCTGCCGCATGGAGATCACCGGCATCGGCGTCATCGAGAACCCCGTCAAGGAGGCATAGCCGTGCCCGTCAAGGCATTGCTGCACTACGGGCTGGAGGTCCCCGACCAGGCGACGGGACAGCGCTTCTACCGCGACTTCGGCCTCGCCGACGCCTCCGGGAGCGGCGACGTCGTGCGGCTCCGGCCGGGGGCGGCCGGGCGCGAGCAGGTGCTCCTCTACGCGGGCGCGCGCAAGCGCCTTCACCACCTGGCCTTCGCCGCGCCCGGGCCGGAGCACGAGGCCGTGCGGCGGAGCCTCGCCGCGTACGGCGCGCGCGAGATCGATCCGCCGCGCGGCGCGCCGGAGGGCGGCATCTGGGTGCGCGAGCCCGACGGCCACCTCGTCAACGTCCGCGACGAGGCGCCGCCGGCGCCCGCGCCCGACCCGCCGCTGGCGCTGAACAGCCCCGGCCATCCCGCCCGCCGGATCGCCCGCGGGGCGCCGCCGCCCGATCTCGCCGCCGCGCCCCGCCGGCTCGGTCACGTGCTCCTCTTCTCGCCCGACATGGAGCACGAGATCGACTTCTACACGCGCGCCCTCGGGCTCCGGCTCTCGGACCGCAGCCGCGGCATCGTCTCCTTCCTGCGCTGCTCGACCGACCACCACAACCTCGCCTTCCTCCAGTCGGACCGCCCGGGGTTTCACCACGGGTCCTTCGAGGTCGGGAGCGTCGACGAGATGGCGATGGGCGCGGCGACGATGCGCGACCGGGGCTGGCAGCCGTTCTGGGGGCTGGGCCGGCACGTGATCGGCTCGAACTTCTTCTACTACATCCGCGACCCCTGGGGGAGCTTCAGCGAGTACTTCTTCGACCTCGACTACATCCCCGAGGACGCGGCGTGGGAGCCCCGCGACTTCGAGCCGGTGGACGCGCTGTACCGCTGGGGCCCGGAGTGCCCCGCCGCCTTCGGTCTGAACGCCGAGTGACCGTCCCCGTGCCGCGTCCGCTCGTCCTCGTCGTCCGCGACGGCTGGGGCATCCGCGAGGAGGCGGCGGGCAACGCCGTCAAGCTCGCCCGCACGCCGGTCGTCGACCGCCTCCTTGCCACGTTCCCGCGGAGCCGCCTCAAGGCGGCCGGCACGGCCGTGGGCGCCCGCGACGGCATTCCCGGGTCCTCGGAGGTCGGGCACCTCAACATGGGCGCGGGGCGCGTCGTCGAGCAGGAGATCGTGCGCGTCGACAAGCTGATCGCCAGCCCCGACTTCTACGCGAACCCGAAGCTCGGGGCCGCGCTCGCACACGGCCGGGCCCACGGGTCGCGCCTGCACCTCATGGGCCTCGTGCAGGACCAGGGCGTCCACGCGACCGAGGACCACCTCTTCGCGCTCCTCGACTTCTGCGCCCACCACCGCTTCGAGCGCGTCGTCGTCCACTTCTTCGCCGACGGCCGCGACTCCCCGCCGCAGAGCGCGCTCACGTATCTCGACCGGCTGGAGAAGAAGCTGGCGGAGGTGGGCTTCGGGCGGGTCGCCTCGGTCATGGGCCGCTTCTACGCGATGGACCGCGACCGGCGGTGGGACCGGACCCGGCGCGCGTACGACGCGCTCGTCTCCGGGATCGGCCTGCGCGCGCCCTCCGCGCGCGAGGCGATCGAGGCGGCCTACCGCCGCCGGCTCTCCGAGAGCCTGCCCGTCGCCGCCGACAGCACGGTCAAGGACGTGGAGACCGACGAGTTCATCCAGCCAACGCTGATCGCGGGTCCGGACGGCGCGCCCGTCGCCACCATCGCGGCCGGCGACGCCGTGATCCACTTCAACTACCGCCAGGACCGGGCGATCCAGCTCACCCGGGCCTTCGTCGAGGAGCGCCTCGAGGAGGAGGGCTTCCACCGGGGTCCCCGGCTGCCGGTCTTCTACCTCGGCCTGACCCGCTACTACGACGAGTTCCCGAGCTACGTGATCCCGCCGATGAGCATGGCCCATCTGCTCGGCGAGGAGCTCGCGGAAGCGGGCCTGTGGCAGCTCCGGCTCGCGGAGTCGACGAAGTACCGGCACGTGACGAGCTTCTTCAACGGCAAGCGCCTGGCCCCGTTCCCGCGCGAGGACCGCATCCAGGTGCGGAGCCTCAAGGCGCGCGAGGACGAGGCGCCGGAGATGCGGGCGGCGGCGGTGACCGCCTTCGCCACGACGGCCATCCGCGAGGGGATCCGCGCCGCGCGGGCGCTGGCCGCGCGCACGGGCGACGTCACGGTGGAGCTCGACCCCGACACGCCCGGGGAGGGCGACCGCTACGACGTGATCGTCATGAACTACGCGAACCCCGACATGGTCGGCCACACCGGGAGCCTGCCGGCGGCGGTGAAGGCCGTGGAGGTGGTCGACGCCTGCATCGGCGAGGTCGTGGCCGCCGCCCACGCCGCGGGCGGCGGGGCGCTGATCACGTCCGACCACGGCAACGTCGAGCAGATGATCGATCCGATCACGGGCGCGCCGCAGACCGCCCACACCTCGTACGACGTGGACTTCATCCTCGCCTGCCCCGGCCTGCGCGACCACGGCCTGCGCCCCGCCGGCGTCCTCGCCGACGTCGCGCCGACGATGCTCGACATCCTCGGTCTCCCGATCCCGCCGGAGATGACCGCGCGCTCGCTGCTGCGCGCCTGAGCGGGGCGTGCCCCCGCTCGCCCGGGCGCAGACTCGGAGCATGCGGCGCGAGCGCGACAGTCTGGGCGAGGAGCTGGTCCCGGACCGCGCGCTCTACGGCATCTTCACGCAACGAGCCCGCGAGACGTTCGACCTCAGCGGCCTCCGCCCGCACCCGGAGTTCATCCGCGCCATCGCCCTGATCAAGAAGGCGGCCGCGCGCGCCAACCGCCGGCTCGGCGAGCTGCCGCCCCGCCTGGCGCGCGCGATCGAGTGGGCGGCCGACCGCGTCATCGCCGGCGAGGCGGCCGGCGCCTTCGTGCTCGACGCCTTCCAGGCCGGCGCCGGCACGCCGACCCACATGAACGTCAACGAGGTGATCGCCAACCTCGCCAGCGAGCGGCTCGGCGGTCGCCGCGGCACCTACGTCCCGGTGCATCCCAACGACCACGTCAACC
>JACQCN010000130.1 GCA_016201575.1 Candidatus Rokuibacteriota bacterium
GCGTCGTCGGGTCGATCCAGTGCAGGTCCTCCACGATGAACAGCACCGGCTCGGCCGCGGCCATCGCCAGCAGCACCGCCAGAATCGCCTCGAGCGTCTTCCGCTTCTGCCGCTCCGGGCTCATCGGCGGCAGCGGATACCGCGCCGAGGGCGGAAGCGACAGGAGCGACGCCAGCAGGGGCACGACGTCGGCGAGGGGCACGGAATAGTCGGCTAGCCGGTGCCCCAGCGCGGCGAGCTTGCCCTCGGGCGTCTCGTCCCGGCCCCACTCAAGCACCCGGGGCAGCAGGTCGATCACGGGATAGAGCGGGCTGTGGGTGTAGTAGGGGGAACAGCGGCACTCGAGCCGCCGGTGGGGGCTGCCGGCCACCCGGTCCTTCACCACCTGGACCAGGCGCGACTTGCCGATCCCGGGCTCGCCGCTCAGCAGCACCACCTGCCCCTGCCCCTCGGTGACCTGCTCCCACCGGTCCAGGAGCAGCCCCGCCTCCTGCTCCCGGCCAACGAGCGGAGTGAGTCCAGCGGCGGCGGGCACGTCGAGGCTGCTCTGGACCTCGCTCTCGCCCAGCACGTGAAAGACCGCCATGGGCGCCACGACCCCCTTGAGCGCCTGGCGGCCGAGGTCGCGGAGCACGAACGCCCCCTGGACCAGGCGCCGGGTGGCGCCGCTGATCACCACCGTGCCGGGCTCGGCGAGCCCCTGCAGCCGGGCGGCAACGTTCGGGGTCTCCCCGAGCGCCAACTGCTCGTGCTTCCGGCCGGCGCCGACCTCGCCGACCACCACCAGGCCCGTGTGAATACCGACGCGCACCGCCAGGCCGACGGCGTCCTGGCCGACGCGCACGGTGAGCTGCGTGACGCGGTCCAGGACGCCCAGCCCCGCGCGCACGGCCCGCTGGGCGTCGTCCTCGTGCGCCTGGGCGTAGCCGAAGTAAACCAGAAGCCCATCACCCAGGTACTGCGCGATGTGCCCGTCGAAGCGGCCAATCACCTCCGCGCACGCCGCCTGATATTCACGGATCACCACCCGCAACTCCTCGGGGTCGAGGCGCTCCGAGAGCGCCGTAGACCCGACCAGGTCGCAGAACAGCACGGTGAGCTGGCGGCGCTCGGCCTCGGGCGCGCTCCGATCCGGCGTGGTGCCCTCAGCGGGGGCGCGGGGACGGACGACGGAGGCGCGGTCCGTCGATGGCGTGAGCGACTGGCCGCAGCTCCCGCAGAACCGCCGGTCTGGCGGCACGACGGCCCCACAGGCCGCGCAGAGCACCTCGAGCTTCGCACCGCACTGCTCGCAGAAGCGGACGCCATCGCGGTTCTCGAACCGGCACTGCGGGCAGGGCGTCACGAAAGCTCCGCCAGGAGGGCCTTCGCCTCGAGCAGGTCAGGCGTGTCGAAGCCCTCGGTGAACCAGCCGTAGACCGGAGCGAGCACTTCCCTCGCCTCAGTGCGCTTCCCTTGCCCGTGCCACAGGCGGGCCAGACTGGTCGCCGCACGCAACTCCAAGGACTTGGCCTGCTGCCCCCGCGCGATCCCGAGCGCGCGGGTCAGCTCCGCTTCCGCCTGCTCCTCGTCGCGGACAGGGCCCAGCAGCAGAAGCTCTCCCTTCAGGCGATGCAGCTCCGATTCCCACACTCGTTCATCGCTTTTCTCGACGAGTGCGAGGGCCTCATTCACCGCCCCAGCTGCGTCTTCAAGCTGGTGACCAAGACGACAGACCTCGGCGATCCACAAGAGCAGGCCTGTACGGTAATAGTCGACGCCCATCGCTCGGACTCCCGAGAGCGCCTTCTCGAGAAGCTCGCGTCCCTGCTCCGGCTGGCCCTGGTGGGCGAGAGCGACGCCCAGATGCGCGTGCCCCCACGCTGTGAAGAACGGGAAGCCCAGTTCAGCCGTCAGCGTCAGGAGTGTCTCGGCCGCTTTCCGAGTTTCTGGCCATTCACGACGGAGGCAGCGGATCCAGGATGGGCCTGTCAGGGCCCTGGCAAGACTGAACGGATGGGCGAGCTGGCGCGCACACTCGACTCCCTGCGTGCTCCGGCGGAGCGCCTCCTCCGGGTAACCGAGCAGCCACAGTGGGAAACCCAGGCAAAGCAGCGAAGCGACGTACGGGTCCTGGCCGAAGACGAAGGCGAGCGAGCGATCCGCCTCTGGGTCGTACAGGCTGATGCTCCGCTCGAGCTCCTGCCGCGCGACGAGGAGATCGCCCCGCATAAAGGCATTGGCGCCTCGGGCGAAATGCGCCAGGACGAGCAAACCCGACTTCCCGGCGCGCTCGGCCAGGGCGACGCCCTGGTCGGCCAGCTCGCTTGACGTCCGGTACTCACCGCGCTGGTAATAGTAGTTGCACAGCCCGAAGATGGCGCCGAAGAGCAGCGGGCTCTCAGGGGCGTGCTGCGAGATCGCGTGGGCGCGGGTGTGAGCCCGCTCGACCTCTGGGGCCGCCCAGCCTCGACCATCACCTGCGCGATCCGCTGGTGATGGTGCTGCCGGGTGCTCTTGAGCAGGGACTGGTAGGCGGCCTCCTGGACCAGCGCGTGCTTGAAGGTGTAGGTGGCCTGGGGCGGCATCCCCCGCTGGTAGAGCAGCTCGGCCTCGACCAGGCGCGCCAGCGCCTGGTCGAGCGCGGCGTGGTCCATGGGCGCGACGGCGCGGATCAGCTCGTAGGGGAAAGCCCGCCCGAGCGTGGCGCCGAGCTGGGCGACCTCCTTGACCGCCGCCAGGCGATCCAGGCGGGCCATCAGCGAGTCCTGCAGCGTCGAGGGGATCGCCAGCGGCGGCAGCGGCCCGGTCAGCTCGTAGCGGCCCTCCCGCTCGGCAAGCAGGCCCGACTCCAGCACCATCTTCGTCAGCTCCTCCACGAACAGGGGGACGCCGTCCGTCTTGGCCACGATCTGCTGGAGCACCTCGGCCGGCAGCGGCGTGCCGTTGGTGACGCGGTCGACCATCGCTTCGGTCTGCTTCCGGGTGAACCGGGTCAGCGTCAGCGACGTCAGGTGGGAGCGGGCCGGCCAGGGCGCCGCGAAGGTCGGCCGGGCCGTGAGGAGGGCGATGAGGCGCGTCATCGGCGCCTGGTCGACCAGCAGGGTCAGCCACTCGAGGGTCGTCGCGTCGACCCAGTGCAGGTCCTCGACGATCAGGAGCACCGGCTGCTCGGCGGCCATGGCGTGGAGCAGGCCGAGCAGCGCCTCCAGGGTCCGCTGCTTCTGGCGCTCGGGGCTCATGGGCGGGAGTGGGTAGCGCTCGGCCGCCGGGAGTGAGAGGAGTGCGGCGAGGAGCGGCAGCGTCTCGTCCGGGACCCCGCCGTACTCCCCGAGCCCCTGCGCGAGCCTGGCGAGCTTGGCTTCGGAGGCCTCGTCCCGGCTCCACCCGAACAGCCGGGGGAGCAGATCGGTGACGGGGTACAGGGGGATGTGCACGTAGTAGGGGGAGCAGCGGCACTCCAGGCGGCGGTGGGGCTGGTCCACCACCCGCTCCTTGACGACCTCGACGAGCCGCGACTTGCCGATGCCGGGCTCCCCGGTGAGGAGCACCACGTGGCCCTGCCCGTCCTCCATCTGCTCCCAGCGGTCGAGCAGGAGCCCGACCTCCTGCTCACGACCGACGAGGGGCGTGAGGCCGACCGGCGCTACGACGTCGAGCCGGGCTGCGGGCGGTGCTCTCCCCCGTCACGTCGAAGACCTGCACCGGCGCCGACATGCCCTTGAGCGCCTGCGGGCCGAGATCGCGGATAAGGAAGAAGCCGCTGACGAGCCGGTGGGTCGCCGCGCTGATCACGACGCGGTCGGGCTCGGCGAGCGCCTGGAGCCGGGCGGCCAGGTTTCGGCGTCTCCCCGAGCGCCAGTTGCTCGTGCCGGGCTCCGCCGCCGACGTCACCGACGACGACGAGGCCCGTGTGAATCCCGACGCGGACAGCGAGGCGGACTCCGCCACGCCCCGTTTCTGCGTTGAACGCGCCGCGACATCTGAAGGTTGAAACCGTCGGTCAAGGCGCTCTTGAGGTTCACCAGCTTCGTGGTGCGCTGTTACCAGCGGCCCGGTTGGCCTCATCGAACTGCCTTCGGGCCCTGCGGGCTGCTTGACGAGGCGGGGGGCGGCGAAGGGGCCCCCCCGGCTCCCCCTG
>JACQCN010000131.1 GCA_016201575.1 Candidatus Rokuibacteriota bacterium
GCGATCTCGCGCAGCAACGCCTCGCCTTCGCCGGGGTCGAGGATGGGTCCGGCGTAGAGGAGCCGGACGCCGGGGCGGCGGGCCACCAGCCGGTCGAACGGGCGGAGCGGAAAACGCGGCTGCTTGACCGCGCGGATGCCCGCCGGGAAGACGAAGAGCACCCGCTCCGACGGGAGCCGCCACCGGGCGGCGATGTCGAACGGCTCGCCCTCGGGCAGCCGCACGCTCTGCGGGATCACGACGATGCGCGGCGCCACCGCGGGCAGCGTGTCCGCGATGCGGTCGCGGATCGACTCGTGGAAGACGACGACCGCGGCGGCGCCCGCCAGCACCTCGCGCACCGTGCCGGCGCGCCCGGCGTCGAGGAGGTCGTGATTGGCGTCGGTCCCGGTGATCGTCACGACGAGCGGGATCCCCGCGCGCCGGGCGATCCGGAGCGCGAGCGGCCCGACCCGGTAGGCGTGGAACGCGTGCACCAGCGCGGGCCGGAACTCTACCACCTCCGACTCGATGGTCGCCGCGGGCGCGACCGAGCCGTCCCACGTTCGTACCTCGATCCCGCAACCGCGCAATCCCTGCGCGATCCGGTCCGCCGTGACCGCATTGCCGCGGACCGAGGGCGGGGCGAAGGGGGTGATCAGGGCCGCGCGCGTCATTCGAGGGGCACCGCGCGCTCGAAGACCGTGAACGCGGAGCGCCGCGAGGCCTCGAGGGCCTCGCGTATCTTCGCCGCGCCCGCGCCCGCGCCGTTTCCCAGCAGGGCCTCGAAGAATCCCGCGTAGAAGTGGTCCGGCTCCACGACGACCCGGAGCCTCAGCGTCCGGCCCGGCTCGGAGGCGACCGGGTAGGTGAAGGTGACCGCCTGGCCCGGGGCCAGGCGCGTGTCGAACAGCTCGCGCTCGAGGTCCAGCGTCACCGCCCGGCCGATGACGAGCTCGCGGCGGCTCCCCGCGATCGCCGCGTTCGCGGCGTCGACCAGCTCGCCGCTCACGACGATCCGGGGCGTCACGTAGGTCGGCACGCGATGACCGGCGCCCCGGTTGGTGATCGTCAGCGCCACGCCGGTCGCGTCGCGCGCGACCTCGAAGGCGAGGGCGCTCCGCACCATATCGGGGTCGTGGATGCCGCGCCACCGGTGCCGGCGGTCGGGCATGTGACAGTCCTGGCACTGCACGTTGCGCGCCGCGTACGGCCCCGCCTTCCACTCCTCGAAGGTGTCCTGCAGGAGCTTGCCGTTGAGCGCGTAGCCGGTCGCCGGGAACTGGTGGCAGTCCTTGCAGAACTCCGCGCGCAGGAACGCCGGTGTGCGCGTGACGCCGTTGTGGGGAAGCCGTGAGCGCGGCGTGGTCGACACCAGGCTCCCGTCGCGCCGGGGCGGACCGAATCGCTGCCACTTCCGGACGTGGCACGACGCGCACACGATGCCCTCGGGGGTGAGGCTCGCGTCGTACCCCGGCTGCCCGGGAGGTTGCTCGGCCAGGGGAGCGTGGCAGGTGTAGCAGGCGCGGGCCTGGTCGGGCGCGGTCCGGTGCAGCTCGACGAGCTGGCCGGCCACGCCCGGCCCCATGCTTCCCGCGTGGATGCTCTCCTTCCAGTCGCCGAACTGCACTGGATGGCACATCCCGCACTTCTCGGGATGGAGGGACGTCTCCAGGGGACCGAACCTGGCCGGGGGCCGGCCCTGGGGGGCCAGGGGAAGGCGCCAGTGCCGCGCCAGGAACTCCTGCTGTTCCGCCTCGGTCCAGACGGGGTCGCGGCCGGCACCGGCGAGCGTGAGGGCGAGGCCGGCCAGCAGCAGAATCCGCGCGAGGCGGTCACACATCCAATATAATGGTAGGCGCGAATGAGCGGTGACAGCGAGATCGGCTGCAAGGAAATCGCCCAGCTCCTGGGCGATTATCTCGACGGCACCCTCCCCAGTCAGCAGGCCGAGCTTCTCGAGTGGCACATCGAGGCCTGCCCGCCGTGCGTAGCGTTCATCAATACGTACAGGGGCACGATCAACGCCGCCAGGAAGCTGTGCGAGCAAGAAGTCCCGATCCCGCCCGAGTTGAAGAACCGCCTGATCGGCTTCCTCAAGCAGCAACCCCCGCCGCCCCGCTAGACCACCCGGATCCCGACCTCCCCGGTCACCGCTCCGATCTCCCAGCAGGTCTCGCCGCGCGCCGCGAACTCGTCGAGCACGCGGGCCGCGCCGGCGGGACGGACCCCGAAGAAGAGACCGCCAGAGGTCTCGGACTCGAAGAGCAGGCCGACCATCCCGGGCGACAGCGCCGGGCTGATGACCAGCCGGGTCCCGAGCGTGGCCTCGAGGTGGCGCCGGTTCCGCTTCATGCCTCCGCTCCAGGTCCCCTTCTCCCCAAGCGCCAGCGCCCCGTCCAGAAGCGGCAGCCGGGTGGCCTCGATCGACACGCCCGCGCCCGAGGCCTCGACCATCTCCGCGACGTGCCCGAGGAGCCCGAACCCCGTGATGTCGGTCGCCCCGCGCACGGCGACCGCCTGGCCCACCTGCGCCGCCACGCGGTTGAGGCGCAGCATGCTCCGGATCGCTCCCCCGAGCGCTTCCGGCCCCGCCTCGTCGTTCTTCGCGGCGGTCACGATGACGCCGGTGCCGAGCGGCTTGGACAGGAAGAGGCGATCGCCCGCGTGGAGCCCGCCCTTGATGAAGACGCGCGCGGGATGGACCCGGCCCGTCACGCAAAGCCCGTACTTCGGCTCCGCGTCGACCACCGTGTGACCGCCCGCGATGATCCCCCCGGCCTCGGCGAGCTTGTCGGCGCCGCCCTGGAACACCTCGGCGATGATCGTCTTCGGCAGCTCGCGGGGAAAGCCCGCGACGGCGAGGGCGAACAGCACCTCGCCGCCCATCGCGTAGACGTCGGACATGGCGTTGGCCGCGGCGATCGCGCCCCACTCGTAGGGCTCGTCCACGACGGGCGGGAAGAAGTCGACCGTCTCGACGATGGCGACGTCATCGGTGATCCGGAAGACGGCCGCGTCGTCGGCACGCCCGAGCCCGACCAGCAGATCCGGGTGGGCGCGCGCACGCTCGTCCTGCTTCAGCCCGCCCAGCACCTCCTGGAGATCTCCAGGAGCCATCTTGGACGCTCAGCCGGCGCAGGCGGCGTACGAGGTGAGGCGGATCTTCTCGGTCATCGCCCCTTAAGATACACGGGGCGCGGGCGGCGATGCGAGGGGAGCCGGACAGCCGGAAGGGCCCCGCGCGGGGCCCTTCGTGTGTCGGGATTGCTCAGCAGGAGGTCAGGAGCGCGTCGGAGCCGGCCGGTTCGAGCGCCGGCTTCGCCGGCGCAACTCCTCGGGCGGAGGTTCGGAAGGGGGGCGGAGCCCCCCTCCGAGTCATCTACACCCGCAGCAGCCGCCACCGCCCATCGACGAGCCCGCGGACATGGGCGAGGCGGCCGTCTTCACGCCGACGACGGACAGCCTCCGCTTGACCCTGGG
Source organism: Candidatus Rokuibacteriota bacterium (assembly GCA_016201575.1). GTDB lineage: Bacteria > Methylomirabilota > Methylomirabilia > Rokubacteriales > CSP1-6 > AR9. The sequence goes on from JACQCN010000131.1 coordinate 3,463, forward strand.
ACTCTCGCAGTGCGGGCACGCGACCGCCGTCGCCGCCGTGGGCACGTACTTCTCGAACTCCCGGCCACAGCCTCCGCAGTGGTACTCGTAGATCGGCATCCGGCTACTGGCCTCCCCGCTGGACGTAGCTCTTCACGAACTCCTCGGCGTTCTCCTCGAGGATGTCGTCGATCTCGTCGAGGAGCTTGTCCACGTCCTCCTTGATCTTCTTGCCCTTCTTGGCGACCTCGGGGTTGGCCGTGCCGGCGTCGCTCGCGTCGCTCGGCTTGCTGGGACGCGTTTCCTTCTTGGTCTGCTCTGCCATTGGACCGCTCGCCTCCTGGCCCCTTTCGGAGCCGGCCCCGGGGCTAGACTGTGGGGAGTACGATCCCCTGCTGGCCCTGGTACTTCCCCTGCCGGTCCGCGTAGGACACTTGGCAGGCCTCGTCGGACTCGAAGAAGAGGACCTGGGCGATCCCCTCGTTTGCATAAATCTTAGCAGGGAGTGGGGTGGTATTCGACACTTCGAGCGTGACGAACCCTTCCCACTCGGGCTCGAAGGGCGTGACGTTGGTGATGATGCCGCACCGCGCGTACGTGCTCTTGCCGACGCAGATCGTCATCACGTTGCGCGGAATGCGGAAGTACTCGATCGAGCGCCCGAGCGCGAAGGAGTTGGGCGGGATGACGCACACGTCGCCCTTGAAGTCGACGAACGAGGCGGGGTCGAAGTGCTTCGGATCGACGATGGCGCTGTTGACGTTGGTGAAGATCTTGAACTCGTCGGCGATCCGGATGTCGTAGCCGTACGACGAGAGCCCGTAGGAGATCGTCCCCTGCCCGACCTGCCGCTCCTCGAAGGGCGTGATGAGCGCCTTCGTGAGCGCCATTTGCTTGATCCAGCGATCGTTTTTGATCAAGGGCTCACCAATGGTAGCGTTCGCGGCGCGACCGAGTCAAGCAACGCGGGCCGCGTCAGACCGCATCGCGCGCGCGACGGTGTCGGGGTCCTCGGCCACGGCGGCCAGGAGCGAAGGGCCCGCCCCGCTGAGCACGCAGCCGAGGGCACCGGCCTCGCGGGCCGCCTCGGCGACGGCGGCCATCCAGGGGAAGAGCTTCAGGCGGTACGGCTGGTGCAGGCGGTCGTTCATCGCCACGTTGAGCAGGTCCACGCGCTTGGCCAGCAGGCTGCCGAGCAGGACCGCGACCCGCTGCACGTTGAACACGGCGTCGACCCGGGGCACGGTGGCGGGCAGGACGGCGCGGGCCTCGGCGGTGGCGCTGGTGACCGTGGGGATCAGCGCCACCCAGCGGATGTCCGCCGGCACCGGCAGCGCGATCGCGACGATGCCGGTCTCCGTCTCGCACGACACCGTGAGGCCGCCGTAGAGCGCGGCGGCCACGTTGTCGGCGTGGCCCTCGGCGCGGGCGGCGAGCGAGAGGAGCGCGGCCCGGTCGAGCGGCTCGCCGAGCAGCCTGTTGGCGCCGAGCAGGCCGCCGAGCCAGGCGGCCGCGCTCGATCCGAGCCCGCGGCTCAGCGGGATGCGGTTCACGCACTCGATGGCGGCGCCGCGGAACGGCCGGCCCGCCCGCTCGAACACCGTGCGCGCGGCGCGCGCGATCACGTTGTCGCCGTCGGTGGCCAGGGTATCCCGCCCTTCGCCCTGGATCGCCACGCCCGGCTGCCGCGGGGCTTGCCGCGCGGTTCGCCCGCTTCCGGCGATTTGGGCGGCCGTTCCTCCGCCCTCATCACCAGCGACGCCCCGCTGGCGCGGGGCTTGCGAGAGGGAACGCTCGCCTGCGGCTCGCAACATTATCTCTCTACTTGAGGAGCGACTCGATCACGGCGTAGGCGGGCTTCGTGTCCCAGGCGCGGGGGCCGATGGCGAGGGCGGCGAGGTTGCCCTTCTTGTCGACGAGGAAGCTCGAGGGCAGGGCGCGCACGCCGTAGCGCTCCGCCAGCGCCATCTTGGGATCGTGGCCGATCGGGAACGTGAGCTTGTTCTGCTTCACGAACGGCGGCACCACGACGATGTCCGAGTCGACGGAGACCGCGATCACCACGAGGCCCCGGGCCTTGTAGCGCTGGTAGAGCCGCTCCATCGCCGGCATCTCCTCGCGGCAGGGCGGGCACCACGTGGCCCAGAAGTTCAGGAAGATCACCTTGCCGGGATGGTCGCCGAGCTTGACCGGCTTGCCGTCGGGCGAGGGCGTGGTGAAGTCCTTGGCGACCTGCACGCGCGCGGGCCGGATCAGGTCCAGCGCCTTGAACGGGTCCTGCGCGATCGCGAGCCCCGGCCCGAGCATCCCGAGGACAAGGCTCGCGAGGAGAACCTGTCGAAAAGTCATGGGCGGGAGTATACACCGCGCTCCGGAGGCCCGGAACATTCGCCGGGGCGTCTCAGCGCGCCGTCCGCGGCGCGTCGAGGGCCTCGCGCACCGCGCGGGCCAGCCCGTCGAGCGTGAACGGCTTCTGGAGCAGCGGCGCGCCCGCCTCGAACATGCCCTCGCTGGTGTAGCCCGACATGAACAGCACCCGCAGGTCCGGCCGCGCCCGCGCCAGCCGCCGGGCCAGCTCGGCGCCGCTCATCTCCGGCATCACCACGTCGGTCAGGAGCAGGTGGATCGGCCCGGGATGCCGCGCGGCGATCTCGAGGGCGGCGGGGCCGTTGGAGGACTCGAGCACGGTGTAGCCCATGATCCGGAGGCTCTCGCGGGCCAGCTCGAGCACCCCGCCCTCGTCCTCCACCAGCAGCACCACCTCGGAGCCGTACCGCGGCGGCGCCAGCGAGTGGACGGGCTCGCCCACCTCCACCACGCGCTCGGTGCGCGGCAGGGACACGCGGATGGTGGTTCCGTGCCCCGGCTCGCTCTCGACCTGGATGGTGCCGCCGCTCTGCTCGACGATGCCGTACACGGTCGAGAGCCCGAGGCCGGTGCCGCGCCCGCGCGCCTTCGTCGTGAAGAACGGCTCGAAGAGATGGGCCCGCGTCTTCGCGTCCATGCCGCGCCCGGTGTCGCTGACGGCGAGCATCACGCAGGGTCCCTGCAGGCCGCCGCGCGGCGTCGCCTCCAGCTCCACGTTCGCCGTCTCCACGGTCAGGCGGCCGCCGTCCGGCATGGCGTCGCTCGCGTTCAGAACCAGGTTCGTGATCACCCGCTCGATCTGGCCCGGGTCGACGTGGACCCGCCCGAGGTCCGCGTCCGGCACCAGAACCAGCTCGACCCCGTCGCCGACCATCCGGCGCAGCATGGCCTTGAGGCCGGCGAGAACGCGGTTGAGGTCGACGACCTTCGGCGAGAGGACCTGCCGGCGGCTGAACGCGAGGAGCTGGTGGGTGAGCGAGGCGGCGCGCTCCGCCGTCTGCTCGATCAGCTCCGCGTCGCGGCGGAGCAGATCGCCGGGCGGCAGGCGCTTGAGCAGCATCTGCGACCGGCCCGTGATCACGGTGAGGAGGTTGTTGAAGTCGTGGGCCACCCCGCCCGCGAGCTTGCCCACCGCCTCCGTCTTCTGGGCCTCCTGGAGCTGGTCGGCCAGGCGCTTGCGCTCCGTCACGTCGCGCGCGATCCCCTGCACGCCCACCGGCCGGCCGCGCTCGTCGAGGATCAGGCGGCTGCTGATCTCGAGCGGCACGCGCCGCCCGCCCGTCGCCACGATCTCGGTCTCGTAGGCGGTCGTCGTCACCTCGCCGGCCACCTTGCGCCGGAGATGCTCGCGCCCCAGCTCGAGCTCGCCGGGCGGCAGGAGCTGGGTCACGTTCATCGTGGCCGCCTCCTCCCGGCTGTAGCCGGTGATCCGCTCGGCCGCCTTGTTGAACGAGAAGTAGTTGCCCTCGAGGTCGTGGGTGTAGATCATGTCGTTGGCGTTCTCGAACAGCTCGCGGTAGCGCTCCTCGCTTTTCCGGAGCGCCTCCTCCGCCCGCTTCCGCTCCGTCACGTCCTGGAGCTGGGCGATGAAGTAGAGCGGGCGGCCGGCCGGCCCCCGGGTCAGCGAGCTGCTGAGCTGGATCCAGACGATGTGGCCGTCCTTGTGGAAGTAGCGCTTCTCCATCTGGTAGGTGTGGCGCTCGCCCGCGAGGATCGCCCGGAGGTGCCCCGCCTGCGTCTCGAGGTCGTCCGGATGCGTCAGGGCCTGGAAGGTCGTCGCCAGCAGCTCCGCCTCGGCGTACCCGAAGATCTCGCACAGCGCGCGGTTGACCTGGAGCCACCGGCCGTCGAGGCCGACCAGCGCCATCCCGATCGGCGCCGCGCCGAAGGCGCTGCGGAACCGCTCCTCGCTCGCCCGCAGCGCCTCCTCGGTCCGCTTGCGCTCGGTGATGTCCCGGATGCTGCCTTCGTAGTAGACGACCGTGCCCTCGTCGTTCAGGATGGCGCGCGAGCTGTTCTCCACCCACAGCTCGGCGCCGTCCTTGCGGCGCAGCCGCTCCTTGAAGACGGTGTCGCGCAGGGACGCGGGCCGCCGCTCGGCGTCCGACCAGTAGACGTCGCGGGGGATGTAGAGGCCGAGCACTTCCTCCTTGGCGGCGTAGCCGAGCATGCTGACGAAGGCGGGGTTCACGTCCATGAACCGGCCCTCGGGCGTGCTGCGGTAGATCCCGTCGAGCGAGTGCTCGAAGAGCAGGCCGTAGCGCGCCTCCGCGTCCGCCCGCGCCTGCTCCGCCCGCCGCCGCTCGAGCGCGCTCCGGATGGCGAAGGGCAGCCGCTTCAGGCCCGTCTCGAGCACGTAGTCGTCGGCGCCCGCCTCGAGGCACTCGAGCGCGCGGGCCTCGGTGGCGCGCGTGGCGAGGACGACGACGGGCGTGCCCGGCGCGGCCGCCCGCGCGGTCTGCAGGGCCGCGAGCGCGCGCGACGGCTTCGGCGAGCACGCGGCGATGACGACGTCGGGAAGGAAGGTCTGGAGGGCCTGCCGGACGCCGCGCTCCGTCGCCACCGCGCGGACGTCGGCCGCGAGCTCGGCGCCGCGCAGCGCCCGCCTGATCGCCTCGCGGCGCGACGCCGGCGCGCCCAGGATCAGGATCCGGAGTCGGGATGTCATCGACGGGCCGTCCGGCCCTTCTCGACATGGTACCCCGAGCGGCCGCGTTTCCGGACATGCCCATGCTTGACCCTGCCGGTGGCGCGGGGTCACAATCCGACGACCATGACGGACACGCGGCCGGACGGAGCGGGGCCGGACGGGGCCGAGCCGCGCGGCATCGCGCGCGGCCTCACCAGCTACGGCGACGCCGGCTTCAGCCTCTTCCTCCGCGGCGCCTACGCGCGCGGCGCGGGGCTCACGCCCGAGGACCTGGCGCGGCCCATCATCGGCATCGCGCAGACCTGGAGCGAGTTCAATCCCTGCCATCGCCACCTGCGCGAGGTCGCCGACGCCGTGAAGCGCGGCGTGCTCCAGGCGGGCGCGCTCCCCCTGGAGTTCCCCACGATCTCGCTCGGCGAGATCTACCTCTCGCCCACGAGCATGCTCTTCCGCAACCTGATGGCCATGGACACCGAGGAGATGATCCTGGGCCAGCCCATGGACGGCGTGGTGCTGCTCGGCGGCTGCGACAAGACGCTCCCCGCGCAGCTCATGGCCGCGGCCAGCGCCGACCGCCCCGCGATCGTCGTCACCGCCGGCCCGATGCTGACGGGCCACCACGAGGGCGCGCGGCTCGGGGCCTGCACGGACTGCCGCCGCTTCTGGGGCGAGCACCGCGCGGGCACGCTCGACGCCGCGCGCCTCGAGGCGGTCCAGGGCGAGCTGTTCCCCTCGGCCGGGACCTGCATGGTGATGGGCACCGCGAGCACGATGGCCGCGCTCACCGAGGCGCTCGGGCTCACGATCCCGGGTATGGCCGCGGTGCCCGCGCCCCTGGCGCGGCGCCTGCGCCTGGCCGAGGCGGCGGGGCGGCGCATCGTCGAGATGGTCCGCGAGGACCTGCGGCCCTCGAAGATCTTGACGCGCGCGGCCTTCGAGAACGCGGTCCGCGTCCTCATGGCGATCGGCGGCTCGACCAACGCCGTCGTCCATCTCCCCGCGATCGCCGGCCGCGCCGGCGTGCCCCTGGACCTCGACGACTTCGACCGCGCCGCCCGCGCCACGCCGCTCCTGGCCAACGTGCGCCCGTCCGGCGCCTATCACATGGAGGACCTCGCCGAGGCCGGGGGCATCCCGGCGGTCATGAAGGTGCTGCGGCCGCTCCTGAACCTCGACGCGCTCACCGCGCTCGGGGAGCCGCTCGGCGCCGTGCTCGACGGAGTGCCCGAGCCGGGCGCCTGGCAGGACGCGATCCGCCCGCTCGACCGCCCGCTCAAGCCCGAGGGGGGCCTCGCGATCCTCCGCGGCACGCTCGCGCCGGACGGCGCCGTCCTCAAGGTCTCGGCCGCCACCCCGGCGCTGCTCGCGCACCGGGGCCGCGCCTGCGTCTTCCGCGACCTCGACGACCTGGCGGCGCGCGTCGACGATCCCGCGCTGGCGGTGACGCCGGACAGCGTGCTCGTCCTGCAGAACGCGGGGCCGGTCGGCGGCCCGGGCATGCCCGAGGCCGGCTCGCTGCCGATCCCGAAGAAGCTGCTCGCCGCCGGCGTCCGCGACATGGTTCGGATCTCGGACGCGCGCATGAGCGGGACAGCCGGGGGCACGGTGGTCCTCCACGTCGCGCCCGAGGCGGCGGTGGGCGGGCCGCTGGCGCTCGTCCGCGACGGCGACGAGATCATCCTCGACGCGGCGGCGCGGCGGCTCGACCTGCTGGTGCCGGAGGCGGAGCTGGCGCGGCGGCGCGCGGCCTGGCGGCGCCCGGAGCCGCCGGTCCGGCGCGGCTACCGGCGGCTCTTCGTGGAGCGGGTGCTCCAGGCCCCCGAGGGCTGCGACTTCGACTTCCTGCGCTAGTACTACTGTGTTACAAAGCATCATCCGGTCTCCGGCGGACGACCACAGCAACGACAGGGCAGCTGTTGAAGCAGCGCGCGGGC
>JACQCN010000132.1 GCA_016201575.1 Candidatus Rokuibacteriota bacterium
AGCCTGCATTATTCACGAACGGCGATGGCGCGACCGGGCGGGTGGCGCAGGGGGCGGTCCCCGCGGGGCCGCGCGCAGTGGGCCCCCCTGGTCCCGTCCGCCGCGCGCCGCGCGGCGTCCGGGCGAGTGGGTGACGGAGCCGGCCCCGCGGGGACCGCGCCCTGCGCCACCCGCCCGCCACACGCGACGACCGTTCGGGAATAATGCCGGCTAGGCCGGCTCGACGCCCAGGATCGCGGTGAGGCGGCCGAGCCCCAGGTTCAGCGCGGCCGCGACGCCGAGCTCGACCACCTCGACTTCCGTGAAGTGGCGCCGCAGCTCGCCGAACGTCGCGTCGTCGACCTTGTGGTGGTCGACGGCCATCAGCTCGGCGAACCGCAGCGCGGCGCGCTCCCGCGGCGTGAACACGTCGCTGTGCAGGTCGTCCAGCGCGGCGACCTTCGCCTCGCTCAACCCCGCATGCCGGGCCCCGGCATAGCGGACGCTCATTCAGTAGCGGCACGCGTTGAGGCGGGCGATCTTGAGCCGCACCAGCTCCTTGAGCGGCGCGTCGAGCACCGCGGTGGCCGCCAGAGTACGGCGGAAGGCGGCCAGCGCCTTGACGACGCCCGGGTGGTGGGCGAGGGTGCGCGTGCTCATCGATGTCCCGGTTTGCCGCTCCGCGTCCTCGCAGATCGCGGTGATCTCCGCGTCCAGCTCGCGCTTCTCGACCGCTTCTAGCCGTACCATCGCCGCCTCCTTCATCACGTTGTCGGGCACCCCAGAAGATAGCGCGTCCGGCGCTTCGGGGGAAGGCGCGCTCAGATGACGTGCTCAGATGACGTGCTCAGATCACCGTCCCCTCGATCCCGTACGGCTCCGCGGCCTCCTGGCGCTCCAGGCGGAACCGGTAGTAGCCGTAGGGCCCGAGGCGAAGCGCGTGCCCCGAGGATCCACCGCGACCGCCTGAGCACGGCGGCACCACGGAGCTTCGCGAGCTCACCGGGAGCTGCTTCGAGAACGACGCGGTGAGGGCCACTCGGTTCTGACCGACGCGAGAGGGCGCCGCGACGCCGTCACGCTGGCCCGGCTCATGCGCAGCGGCGATCTGACGTCGATCTACGTGCCCCAGGTCCAGGACGAGGCCATTCGGGGCCTGAGCCGGGCCCGTGAGGATGCTCTGCGGGAGCTCAAAACGGCCAAGCACCGGCTGAAGGCGTTCCTGCTGCGACAGGACATCCGCTCCGAAGGCCGGGCCACCTGGAACGCTGCCCACCTGCGCTGGCTCTCCGAGGTGGTGTGTCCCACCCCCGCCCGGCAATGGACTACGGCCCGCGCCAAGGAGGCTACGTTCTGCACTGCTTGCTCGCGGCTCACGATCGGAAAGTCGTCGAGGAACTCCCCCAGAGGGCGGCCTGCCTCCAAGTAGTCCAGGAGCACTTGGACGGCATCTGATGGGCCCGCTTCACCGCCTCTTCCCCCCGCCTGGCGTGCTCGGGAGAGGCAAGCGGGATGCCATGATATTCTTACCCCGTCTCATCGGCACGGTGACGCCGGGCACCGGCACGGACGTCCTCAGCGCACATCTACATGTACGTCTTCGACGAGTTCACGCGATCGGGTGACCGGAGAGCTTCCGGGTGAGACTCTCTTCGCTCGTCACGCCCGTCCTCGTCGGCCTCGGCCTGGCGGCGCTCGCGCTGGCCGCGCGCAGCCTGGTGCTCACGCAGATCGGCGCGCGGGCGCGCCGGGGCGGCACCGACTCGCTGCAGGTCCTGCACCGGGCGCTCCGCTTGCCGTCCCTGCTCTGGTCCGCGGTGCTCGGCGTCTACGCGGGGACGGAGGTGGCGACGCTGCCCGCCCGCCTGACCAGCCGACTCGAGCTGCTGCTCCACGCGCTCATCATCGTGTCCGTCACGGTGACCGCGGCGAACCTCGTCGCCGCCCTCGTCACGCGGTTCGGCGAGCGGCGGACGCTGGCCGTCGGCGTCACGGGCCTGGCGCAGACGGCGGCGCGGCTCGCCATCCTCACGGTGGGCGGCCTGATCCTCCTCGACGATCTCGGCGTGGCCATCACGCCGATCCTGACCGCCCTCGGCGTGGGCGGCCTCGCGGTGGCGCTGGCGCTGCAGGACACGCTCTCCAACCTCTTCGCCGGCCTCCACCTCCTGGCCGATCGGCCGATCCGGATCTGCGACTTCGTGCGCCTGGACGCCGGGACCGAGGGCTTCGTGGACGACATCGGCTGGCGCTCCACCCGCATCCGGATGCTCCCGAACAACATGGTGATCGTCCCCAACGCGACGATCGCCAGGAGCGCGATCACCAACTTCCACCTGCCCCAGCCGCGCATGTCGCTGCTCCTGCCGATCAGCGCCAGCTACGCGTCCGACCCCGACCACGTGGAGCGGGTGGTGGTGGACGAGACGATGAAGGCGATCGGACAGGTGCCCGGCCTGCTCGCCGAGCCCGCGCCCGTGGTGCGCTTCATCCCCGGCTTCGGCGAGTCCGCGCTGCAGTTCACGCTGATCTGCACCGTGGCCACCTACCCGGACCAGTTCCCGGTCCAGCACGAGCTCCGCAAGCGGATCTTCGGTCGCTTCCGTCGCGAGGGCATCGAGATCCCGTTCCCGGTCCGGACCGTGGAGATCCGCCGGCCGGAGCGGAAGGGGC
>JACQCN010000012.1 GCA_016201575.1 Candidatus Rokuibacteriota bacterium
GCCGATGAAGTCGGCGACGAAAAGGGAACTGGGCTCGGCATAGACCCGCGCCGGATGATCGACCTGGATCAGGCGGCCTTGATTGAAGATGGCGATGCGGTCGGAGATCGCCATCGCCTCTTCCTGGTCGTGCGTGACGTACACCGCGGTGATCGACAGCGTCTTTTGGAGCTCGCGGATCTCGCCGCGCATGTGCACGCGCAGCCCCGCGTCGAGGTTCGACAGCGGCTCGTCGAAGAGGAGCACGCGCGGGCGGATCACGATCGCGCGGGCGAGGGCGACGCGCTGCTGCTCGCCGCCGGAGAGCTCGCCCGGGCGGTGGCGCAAGCGATCGCCGAGGCCGACGTCGCTGAGCGCCTCCGCGGCCAGGCTTCGCGCCTCGCGCACGGACTTCCGCAGGAGCAGCGCCGGCAGCATCGCGTTCTCGAGGGCGGTCATCTCGCCGAGCAGGTTGTAGAACTGGAACACGAACCCGATCTCCTGGCGCCGGAACCGGGCGAGCGCGGCGTCGGACCGCGCGAAGAGGTCCTCGCCGTCGAAGCGCACGCGGCCGGCCGTCGGGCGGTCGAGCGTGCCCAGGAGGTAGAGAAGGGTCGTCTTGCCGATGCCCGAGGCCCCGACGAGGGCCACCACCTCCCCCGCCCGCAGCGAGAGGTTCACGCCGCGGATGACGCGCACGACCTCGGGCCCCGTCCGGTACTCCTTCTCGAGATCCTCGGCCTGGAGCAGCGCGGGCGGCGGCGTTGGCGTTTGTTCCATCGCGCTCACGCCCGGAGCTCTGCCCGTTCCGCGGTCTGGTCCGTTGTTCCCGCCGCCTCATCACCAGCGACGCGCCGCGGCCGCGGCGCTTGCGATATGGAACGCTCGCCTTTGGCTCGCACCTTCAGCATTATTCGTATCTCAGCACCTCGGCGGGGGCGAGGGCGCCGGCGCGGCGGGCCGGGAAGATCGTGGCCAGGAACGAGATGGCCAGGGTGGCGATGATGACGAGGGCGAAGTCCGACCCCGTCAGCTTCATCGGCAGGTAGTCGATCTGGTAGACGTCACCGGCGAGCCGGATGATCTTGTAGGTGTTCTGCACCCACATGATGGCGAGGCCGACCGCGCTCCCGGCGATCGTCCCCACCACGCCGATCGTCATCCCCACCGCGAAGAAGACCGTGGTGATGCTTCCCCCGGGCGCGCCGATGGCCTTGAGGATCCCGATCTCCTTCCGTTTCTCGGCGACCAGCAGGACGAGGTGGCCGATGATGGCGAAGGCCGCCACCAGCACGATGATCGTCACGATCACGAAGAGGGCGAGCTTCTCGAGCTGGAGCGCGTTGAACAGGTTCTTGTTCATGTCCATCCAGTCCCGCACCCAGTACGGCCAGCCGAGCTTGGCGGCGATCGCGCGCGCGATCTGGCGCGCCGCGAACGGATCGTCCAGCTTCACCTCGACGCCCGTCACCCGGTCGCCGAGCCCCGCGAACTCCTGGGCGGCGCGCAGCGGGAGGTAGGCGGTCGACGAGTCGTACTCGTACATCCCGATCTCGATGGTCCCCACCACGGTGTAGCGGCGCATCTTGGGCACCATGCCCACCGCGGTCATCGCGCCCCGGGGCGAGATCAGCGTCACGGTGTCGCCGGGCGCCACCCCAAGGTTCCGCGCCAGCTCGCGGCCCAGCAGGATCCCCGGATCGCCGCGCTCGAGGGGCGCGAGGTCGCCGCTCCGGAGCTGGGCGCGGAGGTCCGCCACCATCCCGGGGGCGTTGAAGTCCACGCCGCGCAGGAGGCCGCCCTGGGCGGCCCCGCCGGGCGCCGTGAGGAGCGCCTGCTGCAGCACGAACGGCGTGACGGCCTTGACGCCCGTCATCGCGCGCACCCGGTCGGCGAGCGCGCCCGCGTCGGCCACGCCGCGGCCGCTCGACTCGAAGATCAGGACGTGCGGGTTGGCGGCGATGATCTTGTCGCGGATCCCGTCCTGGAAGCCCGTCATCACGGCGAGGACCACGATCAGGGCTGCCACCCCGAGGAACACGCCGCCGATCCCGATCCAGACGAAGAGCGAGAGGTTGGTGCGCTGGCCCCGCGCGCGCAGGTACCGGAGCCCGAGGAACAGCTCGAACGGCACGCTCATTTTCCTTCCCCCGGTGGCGCCGGCGAAGCCGGCGCTCGAAGCGCCGAGACCTCGAGCGAGACCGCACCAAGAATCGCCGTCATTCGTCATCGTGCGCGCGCCCGCTCTCGGGACGCAGGTGGGGGAAGAGGATCACCTCGCGGATCGACGGCTGGTCGGTGAACAGCATGACGAGGCGGTCGATGCCGATCCCCTCGCCCGCCGTCGGCGGCATCCCGTACTCGAGGGCCCGGATGAAGTCCTCGTCGAACCAGTGCGCTTCCTCGTCGCCCCGGGCGCGCAGCGCCGCCTGCTGGACGAAGCGCTCGCGCTGCTCGATGGGGTCGTTCAGCTCGGTGTAGGCGTTGGCGATCTCGCGCTGGGCGACGAACAGCTCGAAGCGGTCCACCAGCCGCGGATCCTCGCGCTTCTTCTTGGACAGCGGCGACAGCCCCAGCGGGAAGTCGATCACGAAGGTGGGCTGGATCAGGGTCGGCTCCACCAGCGTCTCGAACAGCTCCTTCCAAGCCTGCCAGCGCTCGGCCCCCGCCGGCACCTCCAGGCGGCGCCGGGCCCCCAGAGACCGGAGCGTGGCGGCGTTAGTGTCCGGCGTCACCTCGGCGTCCAGCTCGCGGGAGAGCCCGCCGAAGAACGGCAGCCGTGGCCACGGGGGCGTGAGGTCGAGCTGGTGCTGCTGGTAGGTGAGACGCGTGGCACCCAGGAGCGACTGGGCGAGCTGGGTCAGGAGCTCCTCCGTCAGCTCCATCAGGTCCGCGTAGTCGGCGTAGGCCTGGTAGAACTCCAGCATCGTGAACTCGGGGTTGTGCTGCGTCGAGGTGCCCTCGTTCCGGAAGTTGCGGTTGATCTCGTAGACGCGGTCGTAGCCGCCGACCACGAGGCGCTTGAGGTAGAGCTCCGGCGCGATGCGCAGGTAGAGGTCCATGCCGAGGGCGTTGTGGTGGGTCTGGAACGGCCGGGCCGCCGCCCCGCCTGGGATCGGCTGCATCATCGGCGTCTCGACCTCGATGAAGCCGCGGGCGTCGAGGAACTCGCGGATGCCCTTGATGATCCGGCTCCGCGTGACGAAGATCTCGCGGGTGCCGGGATTCACGATCAGGTCCACGTAGCGCCGCCGGTACCGGGTCTCCACGTCCTTGAGGCCGTGCCACTTCTCCGGCAGCGGGCGCAGCGACTTGCCGAGGAACGTGAAGGACTTGACCCCGATCGTCAGCTCGCCCGTGCGGGTCCGGAACATGTCGCCGGTGACGCCGATGAAGTCGCCGATGTCGGCCTCGGTGAACTGTTCGTAGGCCTCGCCCAGCTGGTCGGCCCGGGCATAGAGCTGGATGCGGCCCGTGTAGTCCATGAGGTGGGCGAACGTGGTCTTGCCGTGCCGCCGCATCGACACGATCCGGCCGGCCGCCGAGACGGGTCCGAACGCCTTCAGCTCGTCCTCGCCGGCCGGCTGGGGCCGCGCCGCGAGCTGGCCGGCCCAGTGCGTCACGGGATAGCGCGTGCCGAAGGGATCGATGCCGCGGCCGCGCAGCGCCTCCAGCTTCTCGCGTCGGTGCCGGATCAGGTCGCGGCCGGGAGCCTCGTCGCTCACTCGGTCCGTCCCCGTGCCCACAGGAGGTAGCCCTTGATGAACGGCTCGAGGTCGCCGTCCATCACGGCCTCGACGTTGCCGACCTCGACGCC
>JACQCN010000013.1 GCA_016201575.1 Candidatus Rokuibacteriota bacterium
CGAACTCCTCGCCGCCGTAGCGGAAGGCCTGCCCGCCGCCGCCGACCTGGGCCAGCGCGGCGGCGACCGTGCGCAGGACCTGGTCGCCGACGTGGTGCCCGTGCGTGTCGTTGAACTTCTTGAAGTGGTCGATGTCGATCATCGCGATCGCGTAGCGCGGGCCGAGCTTGAGCAGGGCCGCGTTCAGCGCCCGCCGGCCGGGGAGGCCCGTCAGCTCGTCGAGGTAGGCGAGCGCGTAGGGCTCCTCGATCAGCGAGATGACGAGGATGAGGCCGCCCGCCGTGAAGTAGAGCACGGTCTCGAGCGCCGAGCCGCCGCTGGTGAGCGCGAGGAACGCGGCCACCAGCGCCCACAGGAACCCGGCCTCCACGGCGCCGCGGCGGAGGGCGAAGCGGACGGCCACGAGGACGAGGGCCGTGGCGAAGGCGAGGAGGGCCGGGGCGGGGAAGTGGGCGAACTCGCCGATCCGCGCGAGGACGCGGGGCCGGGCCAGCGACGCGTCGCCGCACAGCAGGGCGACCACGATTGTCTCGGCCCCGAGGAGGGCCGCGTTGAGCTTCCCGTACGGGGACAGGAGCCCCCGCTCGGTGAACCAGGCGAAGAACCCGAGGTCGAGCGGCAGGATGAGCGCGATTCCGCCCCAGACGACGGCGCCGGGCAGGGTGTCCTTGAGGCCCGCGACCGGGAACAGGGAGACGCCCCAGGTGGCCAGGGCGATGGCCACGAGCGCGAAGATCACGCGGATCCGGTCGAAGCGCCAGGCGAGCAGGACCCCCGAGACGAAGACGACGTAGCTGAGCGCGGGGACGAGGCCGGCGAAGACCGCGCGGAGCGCGGGCGACCGGAGCAGTCCCGCCGTGGCCAGGAGCACGAGACCTCCGGTCACCAGTGCCGAAAGCGAGCCTTTGAAGGCGAGGAGGGCGGGTTGACGCAACATCTCCAGCGTAGCAACGGAGAATCCGCACCCGAAGTAAATCCGGCGGCGCCGAAGTGCCCGCAAAACGGGCGGTTGATCGCCCCGCCCGGGAGCCGTACCATCGCGGGTATGTGGCAGGGGCGCGTGGTCTCGATCCACCTCGCGAAGGAGGCGTCGGCGCCGATGGAGTCGGTCGTCGAGGCGCGCGCGGTGCCCGGGCGGGGCCTGGAGGGTGACCGGTACTTCGAGGGCCGTGGCTTCTACTCTCGGAAGCCGGGGTTCGGCGGGCGCGAGATCACGCTGATCGAGGTCGAGACGGTCGAGGCGCTGTGGAACGGCGTGGTCAACGCGGGAGGCGATCGGACGGGCATCAAGCTCTCCGCGGCCGAGACCCGGCGGAACATCGCGACGGCCGGCGTGCCGCTGAATCACCTGGTCGATATGGAGTTCTGGGTCGGCGCGGTCCGCATGCGGGGCATGCGCCTCTGCGAGCCGTGCCAGCATCTCGAGGACCTGACCCAGCGGGGCGTGCTGGCGGCGCTGATCCACCGCGGCGGGCTGCGCGCCCGGATCCTGACCGAGGGCGTGATCCGCGCCGGCGACGTGATCCGGCCGGCCGAGGACGCGCGTTGACGCCCACGCCGAGGGAGGACGCGATGGATGGCCGCACCCCGGAGGACGTGGCGCGCCGGCTGGAGGCGCTGGAGCGCGAGAGCCGGCGCTGGAAGCGCGTGGGACTGCTGGTGCTGGTGGGCACCGCCACGGCGCTCCTGATGGGGCAGGTGCGGGCGCCGGCGGACACCATCGAGGCCCGCCGAGTCGTCGTGAAGGACGCGAGCGGCGCGCCGCGGGGCGTGCTGAGCGGCACGAACGACGGCGCCGTCCTGGAGCTCTACGACAAGGACGGCGACCGGCGGGCGGTCCTCGGCCTGGCGGGCGACGGCTCCGTGGTCCTCTCGCTCTCCGCCAAGGCGGAGAAGGTCGGGGCCTGGCTCTCCACGACGTCCTTCGGGCAATCGAGCTTGCAGTTCGCCGACCGGAGCGGGGCGACGCGGATCGCGGCGGGGCTGACGGCCGAGGGCTCCTCCGCGCTGTTCATGCGGGACAGCGACGGCCTGGCCCGGGCGGGGCTCGGCATCGGCATCGACGGCCGCCCGTTCCGGTTCCCTTAGCCCGCATCATTCACGAACGGTAGTCGCGGGTGGCGGGCGGGTCCTGGCGCAGGGCGCCGCCCCCGCGGGTCCGGCTCCGTCACCCACTCGCCCGAACGCCGCGCTGGGCACGGCGGACGGGACGAGGGGGGCCCACTGCGCGCGGCCCCGCGGGGGCCGCACCCTGCGCCACCCGCTCGGTCGCGCCATCGCCGTTCGTGAATAATGCAGGCTAGGGCGCAGTATTCACGAAGGGCACCACGGGGAGCACGGGTGGGTGGCGCGGCAGGCGGGCCCGCCCGCCCGCTCCTCCACCGCCGCCGACATGTGTCGACCTCCGAACGTCAATCTGTCACGTTTGTGTCATTCCGGACCGGCGGGAAGCCGCGTCCGCCCTGAAAAAACCCGGATTTCCCCGCGATCCCGCCGTGGCGTCAGTCTTGCTGACAGTGCCGTTCCAGTTGTCCTCCGGCAGAACGCCGGGATTACACGGAGGTGATGGAATGGCCCTCTTCGATCAGCCCTCGACGCTCCTGACCGTGGATCCCTCGGTCCTCCCCGCGCCGCACGGCCGGGGACCGACGGGCTGGCCACTGAGGGTGTGCGAGTGCCCCTGCGAGCAGCCGATCCTGTGGCCGCGCGACAGCCGCGAGCACGCGTGGGTCGCGCCGCGCCTGTACAATTCCCGTCGCTTCATCAACCGGGACCACGAGGCGGCGTGGAAGCGGAGCCTGAAGAACACGCCCGGGGCGCGGAGCGGACTCGCCTCGCGCGCGCGGATGTGGCCGGGGATCTCGCACCGGACGCTCGAGAGCATCACCGAGTGCGGCCGCTGCGGGAACCAGGTGAACCTCCGCCTCGTGGGTGTCGGCAAGGCCTGTCACTGCGGCCACATCACGTACTGCTGGGAAGGGGACTGGGCGAGGGAGTCGCTGCAGGCGGCGATGTCCGGCCGGTCCTGAGACGAGTCTCCGCGCTGCTGCCGCCG
>JACQCN010000133.1 GCA_016201575.1 Candidatus Rokuibacteriota bacterium
CGTCCCGTCCGCCGCGCGCCGCGCGGCGTTCGGGCGAGTGGGTGACGGAGCCGGACCCGCGGGGGCGGCGCCCTGCGACAGGGCCCGCCCGCCACACGCGACTACCGTTCGTGAATAATGCGGGCTAGCCCGCGAGGAACGACCGCAGGGGCCGCGGCCCGGCCACTCGCGGACGGCGAGGGCGACGCCGTTGGCGGCCACGCGCTCCATCTCAGTAGGTCCCGGGCCGGATTTCCTTGTAGAGGGCCTTCAGGCGCTCGACCGAGAAGTCCGGCGACTGGCAGAGGCTGATGATGCGGCGCTCCGTTGCCTCGATGCGCGAGACCGCGTCGGGGATCTTCGGCGCGATCTCGGCGGGGACGCCGCAGACCCCGTGCTGATCGGCGTGGATCAGGTCGCCGGGCTTGACCCAGAGCCCGCCGACCTTGACGGGGAGGCCGAAGTCCACGAGGTGCACGTAGGCGTGGGAGACGGAGACGTGCGCGGCGACGAACTGGAAGCCGAGCGCGCGGACCTCGTCGAGGTCGCGCACGGCGCCGTCGGTGACGACGCCGACGCAGCCCATGGCCTTGTGGATGTTGGCCTGCACCTCGCCCCACTGCGAGCCCTGGCCCCGCGGCTCGTCGATGTCGTGGACGACGAGCACGCGGGGCTCGGGGATCGTCTGGATGAAGTCCCAGTAGCCGAAGATGCTCGCCCGGTGGCCGTCGATGGGGGCGGCCTCGGCGCGGATCAGGGCGGTCACGGCGTAGCCGACCAGCGGGCCGAGCTCCGGAAAGAGGGCGCGGAGCTCGGAGGACATGTGGCCCTGGTTCCGCGGCCGGACGTTGAACGTCTCGATGGCGTTGGCCACGGTCGGGCTGGATATCTTCCTCAGGGCGTCGATCACGGGCTCCTCCGAAGCAGGCCGCGGAAAAAGGCCCGATCAACTCGGGTCTCGCCTCGCAGCGGGCTCGCAAACGCCTCGCCGGCGCTCCCGGCGTGGCGGGCGAGCAGGGCCTGGGCGGCGGCGGGCGGACGGGCGGGATCCACCGTCTCCTCGCAGCGCGGGCAGAAGATGCACGCGACGGCGCCCATTCAGGTGGTCTCGCGCCCGCGCTCGCGGAGCAGGCGCCGGAGCAGCTCGATGGTCGAGCGGACCTGGCGCAGGTTCGGGTTGACGGCGAGGGCGCGCCGGAAGTAGTCGAGCGCGCGCTCCGGCTGGTCGAGCTGGAGGTAGATCATGCCGTAGCCGCTGAGCGCGCCGAAGTGGTCGGGATTGCGCTTGATCACCTCGTCGCAGTCCGCCAGCGACCTGTCGAACTCGCCGAGGAGGTAGTAGACGGTCGCGCGCTTGTTCCAGCCCTCGGCGAACTCCGGCTTCAGCTCGATGATGCGGGTGAACGTCTGCGCCGCCTGCCGGAGCATCCGCGCGCCCATCGCCGTGACGCCCTCGACGAACAGCCGGTCGACCTCGAGATCGCCCGCGCGGCTCCAGACTTGCCAGAGCGCGCTCTCCGCCATCGCGCGCACGACCTGGTCGTCGTCCCTGAGCGCGGCCACCAGCAGGGGCTGGTCCGAGCTCGTCCCGGTCTCGCCCAGCGCCTGCACGGCCGCCCGCCGGGCCTCGGGTTCGGCGTGGCTCTGGATCGCCTGCAGGGCCTCCTCGTGGGTGAGGAGGCCCGGCGGCGCCGGGAACGCCGGCGGCGTCGCGACCACCAGCGCGCCGAGCGCGAGCCCCGCGGCGGATGCCCTGAGGATGGCCGTCATGGTTGTGCTCCCACGTTCCGGTGCGCGTCCTCGATCGCCGCGGCGCGGCCGCACCGAAGCCGGCGCGCGGCGTGTGAGACAGCGTACCTCAACTCGCAAGATCGCACCCGGGCGAAAAGGAGCTCGATGTAGGCCGCCGTCTGCGCGAGGTCGAAGGGCCCCACGTGGCAGCGGACGGCGATCCGCTGCTCGACGTGGTCGAGCCCGGCCAGCCGTGCCCGCAGCTCGGACGAGCCGACGAGCAGCACCGTGACCAGGAACCGGTCGTCGGTCTGGACGTTGAGCAGGAGGCGGATTTCCTCGAAGATCCCGGCGTCCTCGATGAGCTGGCCCTCTTCCACGACGATCAGCGTGTCGCGGCCGGCCCGATAGGTGCGGTAGAGCAGGTCGTTGAGCGTGTGCAGGAGCGCGGGCTTGTCGCGCTCCGCCGTGTCGACGCCGAGCTGGTAGAGGATCTCGCGCAGGAACTCGACGACGTCGTGGCAGGGGTTGGTGAGGACGCCGATGTCGTACCGGTCCTCCCCGAGACGGCGCCGCAGCGCGCGCCCTCGTCGCGTGGCGCTGCCGTGGCGGAGCGAGGTCAGGCCGGCCCGCCGGGCGCGCAGGCGGGATCGCGGGGCCGAGACCGAGGAGCTCGCGGACCAGCAGCCGGAGCGCGCGGATCACGCGCCGTGGCCCTCGAGGGCGCGGAACGGGAGATCGTCGCGGTCGGGACGGATCGGCGATCGGTGGGCGGACGGGTGGTGTGGCTCCTCTCATCGGGTTGAGAAACCAGCACGGACGATGCCACGCCCAGGCGATTGAAATGGCAGCGGGTTAGATCCTCCGTCGCGTCACTGTGGCATCGCAGTGCCATCGCCCGTTACTCGCCCTGTCCCAGGAGCTTCAAAAATTCTGACTCATCCAGCATCGCGACACCAAGACGTTTCGCGTCCGCGGCCTTGGACCCGGGGTCCTCCCCGACCACTACATAGTGGGTCTTCCGCGCGACCGACCCCGTCACCTGGCCGCCGCGGCGCTGGATCGCTTCCTTCGCGGCGTCGCGGGACATGGCGCGGAGGGTGCCGGTGAGGACGAAGCTCTTCCCCGCGAGCGGGCGCGGGCCGGTGGCGGCCTCGGGCTCCGACATGACGACGCCGGATGCGCGGAGCCGCTCGATGGTCTCGCGGTTGCGCGGCTCGGCGAAGAACTGGGTCACGGACTGCGCGATCTGCGGCCCGACGCCGTGGATCTGGCCGATCTCCTCCTCGCTCGCGGCCATCAGCGCCTCCATGCTCCCGAAGCGCATCGCCAGGAGCTGGCCCGCGCGCTCGCCCACGAGCCGGATGCCGATCGCGTTGAGGAGCTGCGCGAGGCCGCGGGTGCGCGAGGCGGCGATCGCGTCGACGAGGTTCCGGGCGGACTTGGGCCCGAGCCGCTCGAGCGCCGCCACCTGGTCCACGGTGAGCGCGTAGAGGTCCGCGAAGTCGCGCACGAGGCCGCGGTCCACGAGCTGGTCGACGACGCTCTCGCCGAGGTGCTCGATGTCCATCGCGCGCCGGGAGCCCCAGTGGAGCAGGCGCTCC
>JACQCN010000126.1 GCA_016201575.1 Candidatus Rokuibacteriota bacterium
AGCTGCGGGCGGTTCCTGATGAGCCACTCGAGCCGCTCGCTCCTGACGACGAGCAGCTCGACATCGCCGGCGGCGACGGCCGAGGCCGACCTCGGCGCCTTGAGGAACAGCGCCATCTCCCCGAGCAGCTCGCCCTCGCCGACCGTATTGAGCAGCCGGTCCTCGCCGTCGAAGCGCTTGCGGATGTCGACCTTCCCGGCGTGGACGACGTAGGCCTCGCCGTGGGCGTCCTCCCCCTCGGCGAAGATCACCGCGCCCGCCGGGAACTTGCGCCGCTCGATGTCGCCGAGCGTGAGGTTCTTGTACATCTCGATCCCGATCGACGGCAGGTACGACTTCGCCTCCACGGGCAGGCGCGCGTTGGTCCAGGCCCCGAGCCCGCCCTTGAGGATCCGGACCTTCGTGAACTTGCGCTGGCGGAGCGCGCGGGTCACCTCCACGCTCGTCTGTTCCTCGAAGCTCGTGCAGTACGTGACGATGAGCTGCCCGGGCTCGAGCCCGAGATCAGCGACGCCTTGCTCGACCCGGCCCGGGTCGAGACGCAGCGCGCCCGGCAGCTTCAGCGGGCTCGTCTCGTACTCGGTCTTCGTCCGCACGTCGAGCAGCACCGGGTTCAGGCCCTGCTCGATGTACCCGATCACGTGCCCGGGCAGGACACGGAAGCGGTTGCGGCGCCACCGGCGCACGCCCATCGTGCCGTAGGCGCCGAGGCTCACGACCGTCACCACGCCCGCCGCCGCCCAGGCCCAGGGGAATGGCCGGGGCGGCGGGTGTCGGACCTTGTCCTCGGCCTCGGCGAGGGTGCGCTTGACGTCGGCCAGGTTGGGCAGGAGCCGGTTGGTCTCGGTGAGCCGCGCGACCGCCGCGGAGTACCGCTCGCTCAGCAGCGCGTCGACGCCGGCCGCCCACACCGGGTTGAAGCGGCTCTCCCCCGGGCGCACCCCGGTCCCCTTGAGGAACTTGAGGACGTCCTTGGCGGGGATCAGGAAGTTGAAGCCCTGGACGATCGCGCCGCCCGCCGGCGACAGCGAGACGAAGGTCATGACGCCGATCACGGTCGCGTCGTTGGTGATCGCGGGCCCGCCGCTGTTGCCGTGCGCGGCGGAAGCGTCGGTCTGGATCACGTCCTGGCGGATCACGTCCTGCTTGAAGCCGGAGACCGCCCCGGTCGTCACCGAGGCCTCCAGCCGCGCGCTCCCGTTTATGAGCTCGTGCGACAGGACCACGCCCGGGAAGCCCAGGATATGGACGGTGTCGCCGAGGTTCGGCTCGCGGCTCGTGAGGCCGAGCGCCGGGTAGATCGCGTCCTTCACGCGGAGCAGGGCCAGGTCGCGGCCGGAGTCGGGCAGCGGCTGCCCGCTCGCGTCGAGGAGCAGCGGCGGGCTGAACTTGACGACCTCGGCCGGGAGGTTCGTGCCGTTGGACAGCAGCACCGTGATGCGCGAGGACGGGGTCACCCTGGCCGAGGCGGGCGAGGCCCCGCGCCGGATCTGGTCCTCGATGTCCGGCCGCTGGCCGCGCATCAGGCCCCGCGCGCGGAGGATCGTGTCCACGCACCCCTGCTCGGCGGCGTTCTTCTTCAGCTCGTAGAGCACCCACTGGGGCAGCCGGTAGGCCGGATCCACGACGTGGGCGTTGGTGATGACGAACCCGCGGCCGTCGACGAACCAGCCGGTGCCGGTCTCGACGAAGGGGGAGGGCGTGACGGTGACGAGGCCCCGGCCGCAGTCGAGCGTGACCTCAGCGCGCACCTCGGTGCTGATGAGCGCGACGGCCGGCTTCGCGCGCAGGATCGCCTCCTGCGCCGTGTAGGCGGCGGTACGACCGGGCACGGCGAGCAGGGCCGCGCTCGCGAGAAGGAGCGCAGCCCACCCGGCTCCTCTGGCTCCCGGATTCATCGGATGGCGGCAGTCATACTACCACGCGAGCTCGACCAGCTTCGCCACGGCCGGGAGGTCGAGCGTTCGCAGGAGCGCCGCGAAGACACCGCCGCGGTCGATGTCGCCGACCAGCAGCACCGGGGCGTCGGCCATGCGGGCCACGCTCATGTTGACCAGCTCGGTGTCCGCCAGGTTGATCTCGGCCGGGCTCCCGGCGCCCTCGATGACCTCGAGGTCGAATCCCGCGCGGAGCCGCTCCAGGCTCTCGCGGATCACCTCGAGGAGCCGGCTCCGCATGCCGGCGTATTCCCGGTAGGCGAACCGCCTCTCGGCCACACCCCGGACGACCACCTGGGAGCGGTCGTCCGCCTCCGGCTTCAGCAGGATGGGGTTCACGTCGACGGTGGGCTCGATGCCGGCGGGCCTCTGCCTGGGCCGCCTGGGCGCGGCTGATCTCCCCGCCCTCGGGTCGTGACGGCGGCGTTCAGGGACATGTTCTGGGACTTGAAGGAGGCCACGGTAGCCGGCCCGGGCGAAGAGCCGGCAGAGCGCGGTGACGAGCAGGCTCTTGCCGACCCCGGAGCCGGTTCCCTCGACCATGAGACAGGGCGCTCGCGTGCCCACGCCGGGATCAGACCAGCCGCGGGGGCCATAGACTTCCCAGGCCATTTTTTGCTTAAATGGCTGGAGTGGCGGGATCTTCCCGGCCACTCGCTCCATGGACACCAGTCCCGGGTCCGCCAGCGTCCCAGCACCGAAGACGGTCCTGGTCGTCGACGACGACGACTACGTCCGGGACCTCATCGTCGACTACCTCCGCGCCCGGGGCCTGGAGGCGGTCGAGGCCGAGAACGGGCTGGAGGCGCTCCTCAAGTTCCGGCAGGCGCGCCCCCAGGCGGTGGTTCTTGACATCCTGATGCCCCGGCTCGGGGGCCTCCGGGCCCTCCAGCGGATCCGCTCCCTCGACCAGGGGACGGCGGTCATCGTGGTCACCGGGGCGATGGACACCGAGCTCAGGGGGCAGGTGCTCGCCTCGGGCGCGACCGCGATTCTCACCAAGCCCATTCACCTCAAGGACCTGTGGGCGGCCCTCGGAGGCCCGGACGGCTGGGCGGAGGAGCCCGGGACCGTCCCTGCCCTACCCTCTCAGCCCTTCCTGGAGACCACGTCAGTTCTGGGAGCCCGCGTCCTGGTCGTGGACGACGACGCGGGCGTGCGCTCCTTGCTGGAGCACGCGCTCGCGCGGCACGGATACGAGGTCCGCTCGGTCGCCGACCGTCAGAGCGCGCTGCGTGCCATCCGGGAGGATTCCCCGGAGGCGGTCCTGCTCGACCTGAACCTCCCCGGCCTGAGCGGCGTCGAGGCGCTCGAGGCCGTCCACGCGATCACGCCCGGCGTGAAAGTGATCATGATGGGCGGCGCCGTGAGCTTCGAGGTGGCCAAGGACACGCTGGCCCGCGGCGCCTTCGACTTCGTGGCCAAGCCCTTCGATATGAAGGCGCTCGCGCACACCTTGCACGAGGCCGTGCTGATGAAGCGCCTCGAGGCGGACTGGAACGTGGAGCCGGGGGGTTGATCGGAGGGGATCTCGACGGC
>JACQCN010000127.1 GCA_016201575.1 Candidatus Rokuibacteriota bacterium
ATCGAGGTGGCGGCGGCGATGGTCCTCGGAGGGGAGCTCCGCCAGACCTCGGACGGGGGCTCCGCCCCCCTTCCGAACCTCCCCCCCTCGGCTGGCGCCGGCGGAGCCGGCGCTCGAACAGAGGGGCGACCTTCGGGAGAGGCGTGTGATCAAGTGAGGTACAGGATCGGCGACGCCGTCGCCGCCGCGCTCTGAAGGAGTCCCGATGACCCCGATCGATCTCTGCTATATGCCTGCGTCGGCGCTCGTCCGCCTCTTCCGCGCCAAGAAGGTGTCGCCGGTCGAGGTGATGAAGGCCGTGCTCGCCAGGATCGACGCCGTCAATCCCTTGCTCAACGCCTACTGCACCGTCGCCGCCGATTCCGCAATGAAAGCGGCGCGGGCGGCGGAGCGCGCGATCATGAAGCGCGGGGCGTTCGGGCCGCTCCACGGCGTGCCCGTGTCGATCAAAGACCTGACCGAGACCAAGGGGATCCGGACGACCTGGGGCTCGAAGATCTACGAGCACCACGTGCCGGACGAGGACGCGCTGCCGGTGGAGCGGCTCAAGGCGGCGGGCGCGATCGTCGTCGGCAAGACCAACACCTCGGAGTTCGGCTCCGGCGCCAACACCTACAACGAGGTCTTCGGCGCGACCCGGAACCCCTGGAACCCGAAGCTCACCTGCGGCGGCTCGACCGGCGGCGGCGCGGTGGCGCTGGCCACGGGCATGGGCCCGCTGGCGGAGGGCTCGGACCTGGGCGGCTCCCTCCGGACGCCCGCGGCGTTCTGCGGCGTCGTCGGCTTCCGGACCTCGCCCGGCCTCGTGCCCGTCTATCCGACCCGCCTCGCCTGGGACACCTACGGCGTGCACGGGCCGATGGCGCGCACGGTGCGGGACACGGCGCTCATGCTCTCGGTGATCGCCGGCGCCGACGCGCGCGCGCCCCTCTCCTACGCGGTGGACACGCGCGAGTTCCTGCGCGCGGTCGAGCGGCCGAGCGTGAAGGGCCTGCGGATCGCGTGGTCCCCGGACCTCGGCGTCTGCCCGATCGATCCGGAGATCCGCCGCGCCGCGGCGACGGCGTCCCGCGTCTTCGAGCGCCTCGGCGCGAAGCTCGACACCGCGCATCCGGACTTCTCGGGCGTCCTCGACGTCGTGCTCGTCAGCCGCGGGGCGCGGCAGGCCGCCGCCCACGCGGAGAAGCTCGCGCAGTGGCGCGGCGTGATGCAGGACAACCTGGTGAAGAACATCGAGTACGGGCTCACCCTGACCGGGGACGACATCGGGCGCTGCGAGCGCACCCGCACCGCGATCTGGCAGCGCGTGCGCCGCTTCTACGAGCAGCACGACCTGATCATCGCGCCGACGACGAGCATCCCGCCCTTCCCGGTCGAGGTCCGCGCCCCCACCGAGGTCGCGGGCCAGCCGATGACGAGTTACATCGAGTGGCTCCTCCCCACCTACTGCTTCACGGTGATGGGCCTGCCCGCGATCACGGTACCCTGCGGCTTCACCCGGGACGGGCTGCCGGTGGGGCTGCAGATCGCGGGGCCGTGGCGGAGCGAGGCGAGGGTGCTGCGCGCCGCCGCGGCCTTCGAGGCCGCCCAGCCCTGGGCCCACCTGCGCCCACCGGTCTGATCGGCAGCCGTCAGAGCCGAGGCGGACACCTGCCCGTCGACGTCGTCCGTCCGTCGATCCCCTGACTCGACTCTCGTCATCCCCCTGACGTTCGTTCAGCCGTCATCCGTGACTCCTCGCTAAGATATCGAAAAGACGCGCGTCAGCGATTCGCAGGCCGCGTGGCATATTCGCTGCATTTCCATCGGCCAGGCTCACCCCGTGCTTCCTGATCGACGACCCGGGGCTCAAGCCAAGCAGACATACTTCACGTCGGAAGAGGGAGGGCAGCGATGCGTTCACGAGCACTTCTCCCCGGCCTTGTCCTGATCGCGGCATTCGCGACGGCTACTGCGTGGGCCGACGAGGAGACCGTCAAGACGAACCGCACGCTTGGCGACCTCGGGCACAACATCAACCAGGCCGTCGCAGACACCGACGCGAACCGAGTGACCGGTCGGATCGTGGAGGAATGGAGCGGCACCAAGTTCAAGTTCGACGCGACGGGCGCGCCTCGTGAGCTCACAACGCAGGACGTCGAGAACCTGCGGGTGAAGAAGCTCGGCTTCGGGGAGATCTCGATCTTGCTGGCCCTCGCGGCGAATCAGACGGACGCGACCAACGCGAAGTCGGTCAACGCGATTCTGTCAATGCGACAGTCGGGGACCGGCTGGGGTGAACTGGCGAAGGAGCTCGGGTACAAGAACCTCGGCTCCGTGCTCAAGAGCGTCAAGGCCGCGGACAAGAACCTTTCCCGTTTCGCCGCACGGGAGCGAGAGAACGCGGGGAAGCCGGACAAGATGGCGAAGGCGGAGAAGGCCGCCAAGCCCGACAAAATCGAGAAGCTGGAAGAGGCCGAACGGCCGGAGAAGCTGGAGAGGCCCAACAAGCCGGAGCGGATGGAGCGTCCTCAGCGTCCCGAGCGGCCGGGCCGCTGATCCTCTCGGGAGAGTGACACCCCAGCGCGGCGGGCCCCCCGCCGCGCTTTTTTTATTGCTCGTCGCTGCACATCGTCGGCTAGTGTTGGATTCGGCAGGGAATCAGAAAGGAAAGCTCATGCTCCTGAGACGCGCCAGCCTCGGGGTCCTGCTCGTGCTGCTCTGCTCGGGTCACTCGGCGCTTGCCGAAGATGTTCACTGGTCGCTGTCGACGTCCATCAATTACTCGAGTGGGGACTACGGAACCGGCCGGGACACCGCCCTTTTCTACATCCCGTTCACCCTCGGCGTCGCGCCGACCGACCGGCTCCGTCTGAGCTTGACGATTCCCTACATCGAGCAGGACAGCCAGACGGTGGTGGTCACCAGCAGCGGCGTCGCCGTCCGAAAGGGGAAGGAGCGCGAGCTGGCCACCTCACCGCGCAGCGTGACCCGCTCCGAGTCCGGCGTGGGCGACGTCCTGCTCAAAGGGCAGTACGTCCTCCTCGAAGAGAAGGCGATCATCCCCGAGGTCAGTCCCTATCTGAAGGTCAAGTTCCCGACAGCCGATGAAGACCGGGGACTCGGGACCGGCGAGTTCGACGAAACGCTCGGCATCGACGTGAGCAAGAGCCTCTTCGAACGGCTTGTCGCCTACCTGACGCTGGCCTACACGTTCGTGGGTTCCCCCCCGGGAGAGAGCTTCGCCGACTCTTTTGGCTGGAGCGTCGGTGCGGCCTATCTCCTGACGAACACGCTGACCGTGTTCAGCTTCCTGGACGGGGCGACGGCGATCTCTCCCGGACAGGCGGACCCGCTTGAAATCCGCTTCGGGGCCGAATACCGCCTGACGAAGGCCTGGAAGCTCACGGGCTCGGTCGGCAAGGGACTGAGCGACGGGTCGCCGGACTTCGACCTGTCGGCCGGGGTCGCGTTCCGGTTTTAGGTCACTGCTTCCTGCCGCGCCAGGACCCGCCCGCCGCTGGGCGTCGACATTCGTGGTTGATCCGCGCTAGGACTTCGCGACCAGGTCGTACACGAGCCCGAGGGCCTCGTCGAGCCTGGCGGGGTCCTTGCCGCCGGCCTGCGCGAGATCGGGCCGCCCGCCGCCCCCGCCCCCGACCGCCTTCGCCACGGGCTGGATGATCTTGCCCGCGTGGAAGCGGCCGGTCAGGTCCTTCGTCACCGCGGCCACCAGGCTGATCTTGCCGTCGAGCACGCTGCCCACGCAGACGATCCCGGAGCCCAGGCGGTCGCGCACGGTGTCCACGACGGCGCGGAGGCCATCGGCGTCGAGGCCGTCCAGGCGCGCGGCCAGCACGGCCACGCCGTTCACCTCGCGGGCCGCGCTGACCAGCTCCTCGGCCCGCGTGCGCGCGAGCCGCGCCTCCAGCACGCCGAGCTGCTTCTCGAGCGCCTTCTGCTCGTCGATCAGCTTCTGGAGCCGCTTCGGCACCTCGAGCGGCGCGATCTTCAGGATCTCGGCGGCCTCGCGCAGCGCCGCCTCCTCCCGGCCCACGTGCTGGAGCGCCGCCGCGCCCGTGACCGCCTCGATCCGGCGCACGCCGGAGGCCACCGCGCCCTCGTCGATCACCTTGAAGAGCCCGATCTGGCCCGTGGTGTCCAGGTGCGTGCCGCCGCACAGCTCCGTCGAGAAGTCGCCGATCTTCACCACGCGCACGCGGGGTCCGTACTTCTCGCCGAACATGGCGATCGCGCCCATTCGCAGCGCGGCGTCGAGCTCGGTCCAGAACGGACTCACGTGGATGTCGTCGCGCACCTTCTCGTTGACGAGGTCCTCGATCTGCTCGATCTCGCGGTCCTTCACCTGGCTGCCGTGGCTGAAGTCGAAGCGCAGCCGGTCCGCCGCCACCAGCGAGCCGGCCTGGGTCGGGTGGGTGCCGAGGATGCGGTGGAGCGCGGCGTGGAGCAGGTGCGTGCCGGTGTGATGGAGCGCGAGGCCGAGGCGCCGCGGCGACTCCACCGCCACCGCCACCTCCTCGCCCTCGCGCAGGCCGCCGCGGACCACCTTGACCCGGTGGACGAAGAACCCGGTGCCGCGCTTGACGGTGTCGAGGACGCGCGCCTGGCCCGCCCGCCCCGTGATGGCGCCCGTGTCGCCCTGCTGGCCGCCCGACTCGGCGTAGAGCGGCGTGCGGTCGAGGATGACCTCCCCCTCCTCGCCCTCGGTGATCTCGCGCTTGCGGCGGCCGTCGACCACCATCGCCAGGATCTTCGCGGGCGCGGTCAGCGTGTCGTAGCCGAGGAACTCGGTCTCGGGCAGCCCGGCGAGCCCTTCCAGGGCGGACGGGCCCTCGGCGAAGGACGCGCCGGCCCGGGCCCGCTCGCGCTGCTGCTCCATCTCGGCCTCGAACTCGCGCATGGTCGCGTCCGACACCGTGAAGCCCGCGTCGGCGAAGGCCTCCTGGGCGAGGTCGGTCGGGAAGCCGTACGTGTCGTAGAGGGTGAACAGGAACTTGCCCTCGACCCCCCGCCCGCGCGGGCCCGCGTGGGCCTCCACGTACTCGCGGATCTTCTCGATGCCGACGTCGAGCGTCTCCGCGAAGCGCTCCTCCTCGGCGCGCACCGCGCTCTGGACTCGCGGCAACTCCGCCGGCAGCTCGGGGTAGGCCCCGCCCATGATCTGCCCGACCCACTGGACCGCCTTCCAGAGGAACGGCTCGTGGAGCCCGAGCATCCGGCCGTGGCGCATCGCGCGGCGCATGATGCGGCGGAGCACGTAGCCGCGCCACTCGTTCGACGGCGTGACGCCGTCGGCGACGAGGAACGCCGTCGCCCGCGCGTGGTCGGCGATGACGCGCATCGAGACGTCGTTGTCCGCCTCGGCGCCGTAGCGCGTGCCCACCAGCGACTCGATGCGGTCGATCAGCGGGCGCAGCAGGTCCGTGTCGAAGTTCGACTGCGTGCCCTGGAGCACGGCCGCCACGCGCTCGAGCCCCAACCCGGTGTCGATCGAGGGCCTGGGCAGGGGCGTGAGCGCCCCCGACGCGTCGCGGTTGAACTGCATGAAGACCAGGTTCCAGATCTCGAGCCAGCGGTCGCAGTCGCAGGCCGGGCCGAGGCAGGGCCGTCCCGCCGCCTCTTCGGCGCACGGCCGGTGGTTTCCCTGGTGGAAGTGGATCTCCGAGCAGGGGCCGCAGGGGCCGGTGTCGCCCATCGCCCAGAAGTTGTCCTTCTCGCCGAGGCGGAGGATCCGGTCGTCGCCGAAGCCCGCCACCTTCTTCCACAGCGCGAACGCGTCGTCGTCGTCCGTGAAGACGGTCGCCCAGAGCCGGTCGGGCGGAAGGCCGTAGTCGCGGGTCAGGCACTCCCAGGCGAAGGCGATGGCGTCGGCCTTGAAATAGTCGCCGAACGAGAAGTTCCCGAGCATCTCGAAGAACGTGTGATGGCGGGCCGTGCGCCCGACGTTCTCGAGGTCGTTGTGCTTGCCCCCCGCCCGCACGCACTTCTGGCAGGTCGTGGCCCGGCGGTAGTCGCGCCGCTCCTCGCCCAGGAACACGCCCTTGAACTGCACCATCCCCGCGTTGGTGAAGAGCAGCGTGGGATCGTCCCCCGGGACGAGCGGCGACGACCGCACCCGGGTGTGCCCGTGGCGCTCGAAGAACCGGAGGAACGCTTCGCGAATCTCGTTGCCCGTCCTGGTGGTCACTCGTCGATCTCCAGCCGGCACAGTGTACGCACGATACGGGTCACGAGGCTACCCGGGTAGCCCCGGCGGAGCAAGTAGCCGCGCAGGCGGGCCGGCGCGCGCGCGGGGTCCCGGCGAAGGAGGGCGGGCAGCCGCTTGCGCGCCGCCCCCAGGGCGAGGGCTGCCTCGGACTCGCCGGCGAACGTCTCGCGCATGGCCGCCTCCGTCAGCTCGGCGTCGATTCCGCGGGCGCGCAGCTCCGCCCGGAGCCGGGCCGGGCCGATGCCACGGGCGCCCGCGCGGGACTCGACCCAACGGCGGGCGAACTGGGCGTCGTCGAGGTAGCCGCGGGCCTCGAGCTCGGCGACGACGGCGGCGGCGGTCTCCGGCGAGGCCCCGCGGCGCCGGAGCCGCGCGGCCAGGTCGCGCCGGCTCCAGGCTTTGCGGGCGAGCAGATCGAAGGCGGTGGCCCGGGCCGCCGCCTGGTCGAGGACCTTCTGGCTCCGGGGCGCCCTCAGGATCGCTTGAAGAAGCTGCTGCCGCCGGTGCCGCCCGGACGGGGCGCGCTCGGCGCCGGGCCCGGCGGGGGCGGCGTGCTCGTCCCCGTCAGCCCGGGGACCTTCGCGGGCTCCTCGGGCTTCTTCGACGTCTCGAACGTCATCTCGCCCGCGGAGAAGATGCCCTTCACCTTCAGGTCGAAGTCGTCCGGGTTGGTGGCCGCGTCGCGCGCGGTCTCGTAGGTGACCATCTCCTCGCGGTAGAGCTGCAGCAGCGACTGGTCGAAGGTCTGCATCCCGTACTGCGAGGCGCCCGCGGCCATGACGGCGGGGATCTGCGTGGTCTTCTCCGCCTCGCGGATGCAGTCGCGGATGAGCCCGGTTCCCACCATGATCTCCACCGCGGGGACGCGCCCCTTGCCGTCGGTTTTGATCACAAGACG
>JACQCN010000128.1 GCA_016201575.1 Candidatus Rokuibacteriota bacterium
GCACGGTCGACGGGCGCGGCCTCGTCCGCGACTGCGGGCGGCCCGGCCGCGTGCTCCGCGACTTCGCGGCCTGACTCACATACGCCCATGCGACGGCCAGCACGATGAGCATGGCGGGCAGGACGAAGCACGAGCCTACGGCGACGAGCCCGGGCCAGCCGGCCCGCCCGTAGCCGAGGTGTCGCAGCCGGCGCCCTTCCGGCTCGCGGCTCTCCAGCGGACGCGCACCGAGCGCGGGCCTCGCCCGGATCGATGTCGGTCCCCGCCCCGCGGGCGCCTCGCCCACCAGCTCTGCGATCTTCTCGCGCACCCGGCCAGCACCCGGCGGCCGGCCGAGGTCGCCGGGTCGTTCTTGCGCACGCGGCCGCCGACCGTCCGGAGCTCACGGACGAGCAGCCCCTCGGCCACGAGGGCGTGAGTGCTGCTATGCGGGGCGCCTTGCGACCGCGACGAGGAAGGCGCCAGCCCAGGGAGCAAGCCAGCGGCCGATCGGTTCCATCACATGGAGCCATCCCAAGGCGGCACGCGCGTTGATCGGCGGGTAGAAGACGGCCGAGCGGACCCTCACGTCGTGGAACCCGATCCCCATCAGGAGCCCCGCCAGCTCCGACCGGCTGAAGAAGTGCGCCTGCCGGTAGATGGTCTCGGCCACCAGCCCCTTGAGCTTCCGCACCAGCGCCCACGGCGAGTACCGCCCGAGCTCGCCGACGACGATTCGGCCCCCGGGCCGAAGGACGCGGAAGGCCTCGGCGAGCAGCGCCGAGGGATCGCCGGCGAAGCACAGCACCGTCACCGAGATCACCACATCGAAGCGCGCGGATCGGAACGGCAGCGACGCGCCGTCCGCCTGAATCCAGACGACGTCGGGCCGGTTCCCGAGTCGAGATCTTCCAGCCCGAAGCATCGCCGGCGACCGGTCCACTCCGATGGCCCCCCCGGTCGTATCGGCGATCGGTGCCGTGTAGTTCCCATCGCCGCAGCCCAGGTCAAGCACGCGCTCGGCCCGACGGAGATCGGCGAGCCCGAACACGACCCTCTTTTCGTCGGCGTCGGCCTGAGCCCCGAGCGGTGTCTCGTACCACCGTCGGTAGGCGGCTGGATCAAGGTGCGGCGTCACGCCGGGCCAGACGTGGAGGGACAGACGGCCTTGCAAGCGACGGGCGTCACCGGATGGCTCGACACCGTCTCCCTCCTGAGCCGAAGCGCACGGTCTCAGCTCGGATCCTTCCTCGAAGCCGCGGTAGAGCGTCGTGAACTCGTGGAGCTCCGCCTCGATGGCTGACTTCAAGTTGTCCTCCATCCGCTCGCACGCCAGATCGCGCTGCTCTCCGCCGAAATCGAGCAGGAGGTCCAGGTGGCCGAAGGCGTGGCCTGACTCCTCGTCAGCGGCGGAGCGGAGAATCCGGGCGACCTCGTGGAGGCGCTTCATGTCGGCTCGCCTGGCGAAGAAATGGTAGCGGAGGTTGGCCTGGGCCTCGCGGAGAAAGCCCACCTTGAGGTTCTCCAGCGTGTGCGTTCCCCTGAGAGATTGATTCATCGGGCTCGAGCCCCTTTCCCGGGTCAGCGAAGCGTCCGGAGGTATTCCACCACGTGAAACAGTTCGCGCTCCGGGATCTTGATCGCCGGCATCACAGACACACGCGTGCCATTGGTGACGGTCGAGAACGTCTTGCCCGGGACGATGACTGTGGAAGGGTTCTTGATCGATTCCAGGAGATAGTCCGGCCGATGGATCCCTCCCGCCCACGTGAGGCCGGGGCCGGCCTCGGTCGGGATGGGGTTGCCGGGATAGCTATGGCAGGCCGCGCACCCTCGTTCTCTCATCAGGGCCTTCCCCGCTTCGGGGTCGCCCTTGATCCGAGGAGACCAGAGGAGGCCGTTCACGTACCGAGGGTCTACCCTCCCGTGCTCGAAGTGAAGGAAGTGCCAGGCCGAGAGAAACTTATCCCCGTCCCGTTGGTTCGCCTCCCCGTTCCACACGGCGAGGCCGATCGGAACAAGCCCGGCGGCGGCGGGCTGCATCTGGACGTGGGCACCGGGTGACGTTGCCTGAAGAGAAC
>JACQCN010000129.1 GCA_016201575.1 Candidatus Rokuibacteriota bacterium
GGATCGCCTGCTGGAGCGCGGGAACCCGCTGGCGCAGCGTGGCCACCGCGCTCTCGAGCGCGGCCACCGCGGCCTGGGCCTCGGCCAGCTCCTCGCCGAGCCGGCGGACCTCGTCGTCGAGCTCGCGGAGCGCGCGCTTGCGCTGGAGCAGCGAGTGCTCCGCCGCCGACCCGTTGTCTCCCGGCGCCCGCCCGCCCCGGAGCCGCCCCGTCGGCGAGAGCACCTCGCCCGCGCGCGTCACGTAGGTCGCGACGACCCCGTTGCGGCGCCAGAGCCGCTCGGCGTCGTCGAGGTGGTCGACGATGGCGACACGCCCGAGGAGGTAGTGGAGCAGCTCCGCGTTGGTCGTGCGCACCGCGCGAGCCACCCAGCGGACGCCGTCCTCGTCGTCGGGCACGGCGGCGGCGGGTGGCAGCGTCTCGATCGGCACGAAGGTGGCGTTGCCCCCGCCCTCGGCACGGAGCATCGCGACCGCGTCGCGCGCCTGCTGGAAGCGCTCGACGACGATCCACTGGAGCCGCTCGCCCAGCACCGCCTCCACGGCGGTGTCGAGCCCCGCGGGCACCTCGATCAGATCGGCCACCGTGCCGACGATGCCCGGCACGCGCGGCGCGCCGGCGTCGGTGAACATCGCCCGCACGCCGGGGACGTACCCTTCCCGCGCCCGCTCCAGGCGCTCGAGCGCTTCGAGGCTCGAGCGCCGCGAGGCCAGCGTCACCCGCGTCTCCGCCAGTCGCGCCTGGGCCGCGGCGAGGCGCGGCTCGCGATCGGCGAGCAGACCTTCCAGCTCCGCGCCCTGCGCCTCGAGCGAGGAGAGGATCGCACGGGCGCGATCCTGCTCGCTCTCGTGGAGCGCGAGCTGCGTGGCCAGGCGCTCGCCCTCGGCCCGGGCGTCGGCCAGCTCCTGGGCCAGGCGCGCCGCGCGCCGCTCGAGCTGGGCCTGGCGCTCGCGCAGCTCGCCGCTCGAGCGGGTGAGATCGGCCTGCTCCGCCGCCACGCGCACCTGCTCGAGGCGGAGGGCCTCCAGGCGATCGCGGTCCTCGCCGAGCGCCGCGCGCTGGGCGGCGAGGCGAGCCTCGAGCGCCTCGGCGCCGCCGGCCCGCGCCTCGGCGGCCGTCACCGCGTCCCGCAGCGACGCGGACACGGACTCACGGTCCCCCGCTAGCGCGGCGATGCGCTCCTCGGTCGCCCGGATCTCCTCGCCGAGCCGCAGCTCCTCCTCGGCCAGCTCCCGGAGCTGCACGCCCATCTGCTCGCGGCGCTCGAGCAGCCGCTCCACCTCGCCCTGGACCTTCTGCACGCTCTGGCGGAGATCGCCCAGGCGGTGCCCGAGGTCCTCCTGGGCGGCGCGCTGGGTCACCTCGCGCGCGCCGAGGGCGGAGAGCCGCACCCGCAACCCGCGCTCGGCGTCGGCCAGCCGGTCGCGCTCGGCCTGGAGCCGGCGGCCTTCCTCGGTCAGCGTCGCGTAGTCGGCGGCCACGATCGAGAGCGCGAGGGACTGCTTCTCGGCGTGGAGGACCTTGTACTGCTGCGCCTTCTTCGCCTGACGCTCGAGCGAGTTGAGCTGGCGCTTCACCTCGTCCATGACGTCGCGCACGCGCAGGAGGTTCTGCCGCGTCGCCTCGAGCTTGCCCTGGGTCTCGTGGCGCTGCTGCTTGTAGCGCGCGATCCCCGCCGCCTCCTCGATGAACACGCGCCGCTCGGAGGGCTTCGCAGTGAGGACGTGGTTCAGCTTGTCCTGGTCCATCACGGAGTAAGCCCGGGGGCTGGCGCCGGTGCCGGCGAAGAGGTCGAGGATGTCGCGGAGGCGGCAGACGCTCTTGTTGAGGAGGTACTCGCTCTCGCCGTCGCGATAGAGCCGGCGGGCCACGCTGACCTCGCTCCACGGCACCGAGAGCACGCCGTCGTTCGCGAAGACCAGCTCGACCTCGGCCAGCCCCACCGGCTTGCGCGACGCGGAGCCGTGGAAGATGAGGTCTTCCATGCGGGTGCCGCGCAGCGACTTGGCGCTCTGCTCCCCGAGCGCCCAGCGCACGGCTTCTGAGATGTTGCTGTTGTGCACCACTACGTTGCCGGCCACGAAATTGTGGGTGTCCGTGATAGTCAGGTCGTAGACCCAGGGCTCCGGCGGCATCGTCCGCTCGATCGCGACCACCTCGTCCCAGTACACGTCGGACGCGGCGAGCAAGCGGAGTTGGCGAATGAACACTCGCGCCGCCTCGGGATTCTTCCCGCTCGCCTCGATCAGGTCCGCCACCTCGGCGAGACCGGCACGGCTCGCGTCGCAGCGGCCCTCGGCGTAGGCCGCGACCTTCGGGTGAGTAGCGCGCACCCGCTTGATCACCAGGCCTCCGGCCGCCACCGCCGCGCGGACCAGCGGCGCGACGCCGGGCACGACGTCGAGATTCGGGTTCGAAGCCCGCGTGAGGCCGGCCACTGCGTCTAGCCGCGCTTGCTTTGAACCAACGAAGCTCAAGCGGGTGCCGAGGCGACGCACCTGGTCGCCGCCGTATACGTAGACCGAGTAGTAGATCCGGCGGCGGCGGGCCGCCGTGTTGGCGGCATATTTGGTCCGTGACCGGACGAGAGCGAACACGCCGAGCCTCAAGAGGAGCGTGCACACGCCGTCCGCCAGCGCCCGGCTTGCCGTCGCGTATTTAATGTACGGAACTTCGCTTCTGGCCATGCTGTTGCCCACGCAGATGAACCCGTCGCCTTCAAAGAGCCCGGAAAGGAATGCGGCGACGACATGATCCGGAGCCCCCATGATCTCGGCCGGCACCGTTTTTTCTGCGGATCCACCACCCACCTTCACGCCGAAAACGCGATCGAGGAGCAGGCAGAGCGCGCGAGAGAAGACCAGGGTGTCGATCGCCCTGGGCTTGTATGTCGCCTGGACGACGCGCACGCCGAACAGCTCCTTGGCCAGCCGGGAGAACTCCGCCGCCATCCACGCGTCGGTGTTGACGAACCACACCTGGTTCGACTTCGTCGTTTGGCCTTCCGCGAGGAGATAGCCGAGGAACCGGGCGAGGCGGGCATCGACTGCAGCAGGAACCCGGATGCGGGCCCGTCTCGTGGCCAGTCGATCGATCGGGAAGGGATCGAGGCCAACGGCCTCGGCGGCGCGGGCCAGGGCCGCGACGTTGACCGGCCGTCCCTGCGTCACGCGTTGGAGCTCGGCGGACTTGAACCCGGTCAGGACGGCGAGGCGCCTCCATCCCGACGCCCGTCGTTGCGCCGCCTCGAGCCACTCCTCGAGTGCCGGCGAGTGCGGGACGTAGATCCGATCCTCCGGGGCGAAGCGCGCGGCCACTGTCTCGGGC
Organism: Candidatus Rokuibacteriota bacterium; assembly: GCA_016201575.1. GTDB lineage: Bacteria > Methylomirabilota > Methylomirabilia > Rokubacteriales > CSP1-6 > AR9. The sequence goes on from JACQCN010000129.1 coordinate 3,327, forward strand.
AGCGCTTCATCGTGCCCCTTGGCCGGTAGGGACCGGGGAACGGCAATCCGCACGCCCGTGACCAGTTCCTCGGCGGTCAGGACCTTGAGCGCACCGCGGTCGAGGGAGAAGAACGGATGATAGTGGGTCGTGACCACTTCCCTTCCCGATCGGGTGCGCACGCGGAGAAGGGAAGCTGGAGCGGACCGCCTGACGAACGCTTCGATAGGGCGCGGCTCGAGGCGCAGCGTGACCGGGTTGAGGGAGAGGACGTCGAGGCCGCCCGGGCCCGCGACGGCCGCTACGCCGTCGTCGAAGTATCGGAAGTGATGAGCGCGGCCGAACCCGATCTCGACGAGCCTCCGGATCGGGAGCACCCGCCCATCGGCGAGGGCGACAGGGGTATCGCCGGAAAGGCATTTGCCCGCGCCGTTCGGCCCGACGATGGCGGTGATGCCGGGCAGGGCCTTGACGACCGTCTTCTCGGCGAACGACTTAAAGCCTTGGATCACGATGGACTCTAGGCGCATACCCCTCCGCCGAACAGCATCTGGTCACAGATAGCACAGGGGTCGGAGGGCCACCAACATAAAAAACACCAGCGGTCGGGCTCCCGAAGGGTCAGCACCCCAAAATACGGGGTCGCCGGGGACTCAGGCCGGTGGCCTCAGCGGCCGTGGCACTTCTTGTATGCCGAGGCAGCGCGCGAAGTATTCGACATTTCGCGACTGCCCCGCTACACCTTCGCCACCAAGTACTTGCCCGCGGGCGCGACCCCGCAGGAGATCGCGGGGCTGGCGGGACTCGCCTGTCGTCTCGTAGGGCAGGGCATCAGCTGCTCGGTGAGGTCGAGACTCGATGCAGGAGCCACGCAGGCCCCTTGGAGAGCGTCGTTCATCGGCGAACGGCCCGACGTCACGAGCTGCACACGCGTCTCGCCTGCTCGACCGTGAGAGGTCGCCATTCCTGCTTCCGGCGCTGCTGGCGCGCGTCTGCCAGTTTCGCGGAGACGGAACCCGTAGATCTAGTACATCAACCGTTGTGCTTTAAATAGCAGCACTTCTTGTACTTCTTGGCGCTCCCGTCGGGGTTCTTGGCGCCGCAGGGGCAGGGGTCGTTGCGCCCCACCTTCTCCCCCGTCGGGGTCCGGACCGGCTGGGGGGGGGCCGGGGCCGCCCCGCGCCCGATCGTGGGCGTGTCGCCGTGCGTCTCCCGCGTCTCCCGCCAGAGGGTGACGCCCGGCATGTCGAAGGCGACCTCGCGCACGAGCTGGACGCGGAACAGCCGCTCGATCACGGTCTCCTTGACCCGCTCGACCATGTCCTGGAACAAATCGAACGCCTCGCGCTTGTACTCGGTGAGCGGGTCGCGCTGGCCGTAGCCGCGGAGGCCGATGCCTTCCTTCAGGTGGTCGATCGACAGCAGATGGTCCTTCCACTGCGTGTCGATGACGATCAGCATCTCGCGGCGCTCGATGGCCCGCATGAGCTCGGCGCCGAACTCCTGCTCGCGCTGCCGGTAGCGCTCGGTCACCGCGGTGGTGATCATCTCGGTGAGCCCGTCGCGGGAGGTGACCTCCTTGTACTCGGCGGGCGCCACGCGGAGATCGAACTCCCGGTGCAGCGCCTCGGTCAGGGCGGCGAGGTCCCAGTCCTCGGGATGGGCGCTGGCGGGGGCGTGGGCGTCGAGGAAGCCCGTGGTGAGATCCTGGACCCACTCCTGGATCGTCCCCTCCTGGCTCTCGCCCTCCAGGATCTCGCGCCGCATCCCGTAGATGATCTCGCGCTGCTTGTTCATCACGTCGTCGTACTCGAGGAGGTGCTTGCGGATCTCGAAGTTGTGGGTCTCCACCCGCTTCTGCGCGGTGGCGATGGCGCGCGTCACGAGCTTGTGCTCGATCGGCTCGCCTTCCTCCATACCGAGGCGCTCCATGATGCGCTGGATGCGCTCGGCCCCGAAGATGCGGAGGAGGTCGTCCTCCAGCGAGAGGTAGAAGCGCGAGGAGCCCGGGTCGCCCTGGCGGCCCGATCGCCCGCGGAGCTGGTTGTCGACGCGGCGCGACTCATGGCGCTCGGTGCCGACGATGTGGAGGCCGCCGGCCTGGACCACGCGCTCGTGCTCCGGATCCGTGATCTTCCGCGCCTCCTCCCACGCCGCCTGCCGGGCCTCGGCCTCCGCCGTCGCGGGGTCGAGCCCCTTCCGGCGGAGGACCTCCTTGGCGAGGAAGTCCGGGTTGCCGCCGAGGAGGATGTCCGTCCCGCGGCCCGCCATGTTGGTGGCGATCGTCACCGCGCCCTGGCGGCCGGCCTGGGCCACGATCTCCGCCTCGCGCTCGTGGTACTTGGCGTTCAGGACCTCGTGCCGGACGCCGCGCTTCTTCAGGAGCTTCGAGAGCTGCTCGGACTTCTCGATCGACACCGTACCCACGAGGACGGGCTGCCCGGTCTGGTTGCGGCCGATGATGTCCTCGACGACGGCGTTGAACTTCTCGCGCTCGGTCTTGTAGACCACGTCGGGGTTGTTGAGGCGGAGGAGCGGACAGTTGGTCGGGACGACCATCACGTCGAGCTTGTAGATCTTGGCGAACTCCTCGGCCTCGGTCTCGGCCGTGCCCGTCATGCCCGCCAGCTTCTTGTACATGCGGAAGTAGTTCTGGAAGGTGATGGTGGCCAGGGTCTGGTTCTCGCGCTCGATGCGCACCCCTTCCCTGGCCTCGACCGCCTGGTGCAGCCCGTCCGACCACCGGCGCCCCGGCATCATGCGCCCGGTGAACTCGTCGACGATGATGATCTGGCCGTCATTGACGACGTAGTCGACGTCCTTCTTGAAGAGCGCGTGGGCGCGGAGGCCCTGGTGGACGTGGTGCAAGGTCTCGATGTGCTGGGGGTCGTACATGTTGTCGATGCCGAGCAGCCGCTCGCAGGTGGCGATGCCCTGCTCGGTCAGCGACACGGCCTTGGCCTTCTCGTCGACGATGTAGTCGCCCTCGACCTGGGCCTCGATCTCGCTGAGCTTGCCCTCGACGATGGTGGCCGCCCGCCGGAGCTTGGGGATGATGCGGTCGATCTTGTAGTACTTGTCCGTCGACTCCTCGGCGGGCCCGGAGATGATGAGCGGCGTCCGCGCCTCGTCGATCAGGATCGAGTCGACCTCGTCGACGATGGCGTAGTGGAGCTCCCGCTGGACTCGCTGGGCGATCTCCAGGGTCATATTGTCCCGCAGGTAATCGAACCCAAACTCGTTGTTGGTGCCGTAGGTGACATCGGCCCGATAGGCCTGGGCGCGGTTGACCGGGCGCAGGAACTTCAGCCCGTGGGGAGGATCGGGAAGCTCGGGGTCATACATATAGGCGGAGTCGTGTTGCAGACAGGCC
>JACQCN010000014.1 GCA_016201575.1 Candidatus Rokuibacteriota bacterium
GGGTGATGCGAGTGGGCGAAGTAAATGCTCATGTCGGGGAGGAACGCGGAATCACGCGGGTCATGCCGCACTTCATGCGAGGCGCTGCACTTCCACCGACCTCGGCCCGGCCGTCAGGAAAACTCCAGCTCTCGCAGGCGCAAGACGATGCTATGGCCCTTCATCTTTCTCACCAGCGCCTCGTCCGCGGTGAGGAAGGGGAACCCGAGACGCTCGGCCAAGGCCACATAGGCGGCGTCATACACGGCGACCCGGTAGGCCCAGGCGATCGCGATCGCCTTCCGGAGCAAATCCCAATTCAACGGCTCGACCTGGAGCTGAAGATCGCCCAGCACGGCCAGGGCCGCCAGGACGTCGGCTTCGCCAGCCCGAGCACTGAAGCGGACGGCGTTCAGGACCTCCAGCAGCCCGAATTCCGGAACCACCAGGCGGCAGCGCCGTGTCCGATGCAGCTCCCGCAACGCCAGGGCCTTCTCTCGGTCGTCCTCCTCGTGTGGATCGCCTGAATCACGAGCGCCCCGCCACGCGGGCACGCCGCCTCGTCCGCGGCGCCCCACCGTAACGGGTGTCCCGAAATTCCCGGATGATGCTGACGGGATCCCAGGCGCCAAGCTTCTCGGCTATGACATCCATCCGTTTACATGCGTCGTCCATCCGGCGCTGGGATTCGGCTTCTTCCCGAGCCTTCCGTTGGTTCTCCAGGTAGGCCGCCAACGCTGCCTGGATGAGAGCGCTGCGGTTCGTCCCCGCCTGCGCTGCCTCAGAGTCCACAGCCTTGAGGAGGTCATCCTTCAGGAACACATTGATCCGTGCCATTGCCGCACCCTCGCTAGGAGCACTAAGACATGCCTCTGATGTGTTGTCAAGTGGGTTGAAGTAGTGTGCCTGAGATGGTGCTTCGGTGTGTGTGGGCGTGGCCGGGCAGGCCCGGGCGCTGGTACGAGTTGGCCGCAGCAGGTGACGAACCTCGTCGCGATACGCGGCGCGCGCTGGGCCGGGCTTAGCGGTCGAGCGCGCGGCGGCCGTCGGCCCGGGCCTGGTCGAGCACCTCGCGCACCGGCAGGCCCCTCTCGCGCGCGATGCGGACGACCTCGGCGAACTCCGGCGTGACGGTCACGATCCGTCCTTCCAGGCGCGAGACCTTGAACGGAAGCCGGCCGTAGGCCGTGGGCAGCGTGACGATCTCGCGCGGGAGGATCGCGCGCCGGCGCTCCGCGTACCGGACGCCGATCGTGCTCGACTCCTCGAAGAGCGCCCGCGAGACCTCGGGCAGCCGGTCGGGCGGGCACAGGGCCGTCAGCACGACCCCCGGGCGGCTCCGCTTCATGATGACGGGCGTGAGGAACACGTCCACCGCCCCGGCCTCGAAGAGGCGCTCCATCAGGGGCTCGTAGAGCTGCGGGGACATGTCGTCGATGGTGGTCTCCACCTGCACGATCGACTCCTGGATCCCCGGCCCGCCGGCCGTCTCCCCCACGAAGCAGCGCAGGACGTTGGGCGTGGCGAGCTCCATGGTGCCCGCGCCGTAGCCGATGGCGCGCACCGTCATCGCCGGCATCGCGCCGGCCGAGGCCGCCAGCGTCGTTAGGATCGCCGCGCCCGTCGGCGTCACCAGCTCCGCCCTCACGCCCGTGTCCACGAGCGGCACGCCCTTCAGCAGCTCGGCCGTGCCCGGGCCCGGCACCGGGATCTTGCCGTGCGGGCCACCCGCCATGCCGCCGCCGATCGGGAGCGCCGAGATGTGCACGGCCTCGACGCCGAGCAGCCGCAGGCCCGCGACCGAGCCCGTGATGTCCACGATCGCGTCCACCGCCCCCACGTCGTGGAAGTGCACCGCCTCCACCGTGGTGCCGTGCACCCGCGCCTCGGCCTCGGCCAGCCGCGTGAAGATCCGGGTGGCATCCGCCTTCACGCGGGCGTCGAGGGCGGCCGCGCCGATGATCCGGAGGATGTCGCCGAGGGTGCGGTGATGCGGGTGGGCGCGGGGGTCGATCTCGACCTCGGCCTTGATGGCCCGGAAGGCGCCGCGGTGCACCTCGTGGGCGGTGAGCGTCCAGCCCTCGAGCGGGAGCTTGGCCAACTCGGCGCGGAGGGCGTCGAACGGGACCCCGGCGTCGAGGAGCGCGCCGAGGATCATGTCGCCCGCGGCGCCGCTCGGGCAGTCGAAGTAAGCGACCTTCACCTGATCTTCGCGAGGGCGCCGTCGATCGCGGTGTCCGAGCGTCGCCGAGGAGCGAGCAGGACGAGGCGTCCGACCGAGGGCGACCGAGCCGTACATGGGAGTTCGAGCTGAGCGGCGTCGGCAGAAGGCCCGCCGCGAGGCGAGGCCCGAGTGACACGTACGCCACAGGGAGGCCCGAGGGAGGACAACGAAGTCATGCGACGCTCATCGGCGACGCTCACCTGATCTTCGCGATCAGATGATTGATGAGCGAGGCCTGGCAGGCGGCCCCGTAGCCGTTGTCGATGTTGACGACCGACACGCCCGAGGCGCAGGAGTTGAGCATGGCGAGCAGCGCCGTGACCCCGCCGAATGAAGTCCCGTAGCCGATGCTCGTGGGTACGGCGATGACCGGCCGGTCGACCAGCCCGCCCACGACACTGGGGAGCGCGCCCTCCATGCCGGCGACCACGATGATCACGTGGGCCTCGGTCAGGAGGTGGTGCTGGTCGAGGAGCCGGTGGAGCCCGGCCACGCCGCAGTCGTACGCCCGCCCGACGCGGTTACCGAGCGCCTCCGCGGTGACCGCCGCTTCCTCGGCCACGGGGACGTCCGCCGTGCCCGCCGACACGACCGCGATCAGCCCGACCTCAGCGGTCGCCTCCGGCCGCACGACGACGATCCGCGCCTCGGCGTCATAACGATGCGGCAGGCCGGCGGCCGCGATCGCCTGCGCCACCTCGGGGGCCGCCCGCGTCGCGAGGACGTTGGCGTGGTGCTCGGCCAGGCGCGCGACGATGGCGAGCACCTGCTCGGGCGTCTTGCCCTGGCAGAACACCGCCTCGGGAGCGCCGTTCCGGAGCGCCCGGTGGGTGTCGACCTTGGCGAAGTGGATGTCCGCGTACGGCAGCTCGCGGAGCCGGCGGAGGGCGTCCTCCACCGAGGTCGCGCCCCCGGCCACCTGCTGGAGCAGCGCGCGGAGCTTCTCGCGATCCATCAGCCGGGCGCTTCGCGCAGTGTCGGACTCATCGGCTTGCCTCGATCAACTCGGGCCTCGCCTCGTGGCGGGCTCGCCAACTGCCCGGCTGGCGCTCGCACGGCATTGCGCCTGAGCAGCAGGTTGGCGCTGCCGCTCTGGAGGCCGCCGAGGTCGACGGCCACGTAGACGTAGCCCAGCTCGCGGAAGCGCTTCAGGATCCGCTCGTGGCGCCCCTCCTCCCAGAGCCGCGGGACATCCTCGAGCGGGATCTCCAGCCGCGCGAGCTTGTCGTGGTGCCGGACGCGGAGCTGGGGGAACCCGAGGCTCCGGACGAAGGCCTCGGCGGCGTCGACCCGGCGGAGCTTCTCGGCCGTGATCGGATCGCCGTACTGGAACCGGGAGGAGAGGCAGGCGAACGACGGCTTGTCCCACGTGGGCAGCCCGAGCTCGCGCGAGAGCGCCCGGATCTCCGCCTTGGTCAGCTCCGCCTCGATCAGCGGCGCCCGCACGCCCCGCTGCTTCGCCGACTGCATCCCGGGTCGATGGTCGCCGAGGTCGTCCACGTTGGCGCCGTAGACGAGGGTCTGAATCCTTTCGCGTGCGGCGATCGGATGGCGCGTCGTGGACAGCTCTTCCTTGCAGAAGAAGCAGCGCTCGCCTCGTTCCGGGC
>JACQCN010000015.1 GCA_016201575.1 Candidatus Rokuibacteriota bacterium
TGTGGGTCGCGGTGCGCCGTACGTGCGTCGGTGGCCGGCCGTGGCCCTTCCAACGCTTGGGGGGCCGCGGCGCCTCGCCCGGCGGCCACGCCGTCGTCTCCTTCTTCACGCCGACGACGTACGCCAGTCCCGCCGTCGTGAGCGCCTCGCGAAATGCGGTGGTGTCGCCGTAGCCGGCATCCGCGAGCACGGGGCCGGGCGGCACGCCCTCGGCCTGCACGGCCTGGATCTGCCCGAGCGCGATCTGCCACTTTGGCTGGAACGTGATGTGATCGGGCACCCCGGCGGCCCGCCGCCGCCGGCGGTCGCCCGCCCAGCTCTCCGGCAGGTAGAGCTGATAGGCGACCGGCAGGCTCACCGCCTCGTTCGCCACCGACACACTCACCGCCACTTGGCAGTTGTCCTGTTTGCCCAGGACGCCGCAGTACTGCCGGGCCACGCCCACCGAGTGCTGGCCTTTCTTGGGAAACCCGGTGTCGTCCACGATCCACGCGGCCACGGGCCCATGCCGGGCCATCGGCGCCAGCACCCACTCCCGCGCGACGCCCAGCACCGCGCTGGCCTTTCTTGGGAAACCCGGTGTCGTCCACGATCCACGCGGCCACGGGCCCATGCCGGGCCATCGGCGCCAGCACCCACTCCCGCGCGACGCCCAGCACCGCGGCGGCGTCCCAGGGCGCGTCGGCGACAAAATGATGCATCGACTGGTGGCGGGCGCGGACATGCCGCGGATCGATGCGTGCCGCCATCGGCTCGATGCTCTTGCGCTCCCCGGGCAGGCACAGGCCGGTGACGTAGGCGCGCAGCGGCTCATGGCGATCCCGGTGGCCGAGCGCCGCGGCCAGGCGGTCCACATAGGCGGCGAAGCGTTGGGCACAAGCCGTCTCGGAGGTAGGCATACGTCCAGCCTGGCAGGGTACCCCATGAATTCCCTAGCTTTTTTAACACAGTAGTATTAGTCCGGCACGCCGCTCAACTGGCCGGTTTTCTCAGCAGAGACGGACGCGCGTGTCCGCTTGAGGCAGAGTCCCGGGTCAACCTCTTGCGAGCGCCGGCTCGGCCGGCGCAATCCGAGGGGAGAGGTTCCTAGAAGCGGACGGAAATGCCGTAGAGGAGGTCCGACGTGTTCGCGTCGCGACCGATCGCCCGGCCGAGCGGCAGGAACTTCTCCGGGCCCGAGTTCGTGAACCGGTACTCGCCGAAGAGCGACGCGTTCTCGGCGAACTGCCAGGCGAGGCCGGCGCCACCGAGCACGCCGAGCGACAGCGACAGGTCGCGCTGGCTCGTGAGCGGGCCCACGGCGGTCACGTCGTCAGGCCGGACGACGAAGAGCGCGGGACCGAGCGACAGGTAGGGCTGGAGCTGTGTCTTCGCCGACGCGTCACGCGCCAGCGTGGGCCAGCGCAGCCTCAGGTCGAACGAGATCGCGTCGAAGTGCAGCCCCGTGTCGATCAGCCGGGTGGACCCGTCGGACGGACCCGACGCCGGCGCGAGCCCCTTCGAGGGCACGTTGGGCTGGATGCGCGAGACGTCCACGCCGACACCGAGCGAGCGGGAGCTGTCCAGCCAGTACCCGAGGCCACTCGGGAGCGACGCCGCCCCTGACCGGGCGGCGTCGCTTCCGGTCTTCGCGTCTTGCGCCGCGTCCGGCGCCGCCGGCGACCCGGCGCTAGCGACTCCCGCGCCGCTGGCCAAGCCGGCCAGGACGACCGCGCAAACCAGAACCACTCGGAACCAGCGAGTCATCACTCTGCTTCAAAGTCCCCGGAAAGGATAGCACGGGATCTCTACCGGCGCCGGACGAGGGTGTGCGCACGCCGGTTCTTGGCCCAGCACGCCTCGGTGTCGTCGGTGCAGAGGGGCCGCTCCTCGCCGTAGCTGATGACGGTGATCCGGCTGGCCGGCACGCCCTGCGCGACCAGGTAGTTCATCGCGGACTCGGCCCGGTGGTGGCCGAGGGCCAGGTTGTACTCGTTGGTGCCCCGGTCGTCGCAGTGGCCCTCGATCAGGATCGCCGCCGACGGGTGCGCGCGCAGCCACTCCGCGTTCGCGTTGAGGACATTGGCCGCGTCGGGACGGATGTCGTACCGGTCGAAGTCGAAGTGAATGTCCCGCAGCTCCGGTACCGCGGCGAACTCCTTCGGCTCGGGGCGCATCGCCCCCGATACGCCCTGCCCGCCGCCGGCACCGCCCACTCCGCCGCCGCCGGCCGCGCCCGCGGCACCGGGGCCGACGCCCGATGCGCCCGTGCCGCCGCCCGTCGCCCCACCCGCGCCGCCCCGGCCGTCGCCCCGGCCACCCGCGCCGCCGGCGTCGCCCTGAGCCCCTCCGCTCCGCCAGTCACTGCCGTCGCCGCCACCCCGGCCGCCAGCTCCCTGGCCGGAGCCGGCGCCACCTCGCCCCTCGCCTCCGGCCATGTCCCCGCCGCCCGCACGGGCCGAGCCGGCGGCACCGCCCTGTTCCGAGCCATCGGCGCCGCTGCCGGCCCCCGATGCTCCGACTCTTCCGGGCGCCACCGCCATCGACGTCGCCGGCTCTTTGGCGCAGCCGAAGAGGCAGAGAACCGCGATGCAGATCGGTACGACTACCGCGTGGAGTTGCCGTTGTGAGTGATCCATACCCTCGCTCTATCTCCCCCTTACCCACGCCCGAGCAGTAACTGCGCCCGAGAAAGTTCGCTGCCTGAGCAGACTCTACGGCAGCGGTCCCCCGGGACCGAAGTTTTGTGTGCGCGGCCGCGCGCCGGTGTCAGTTCGTCTCGGCGAGCAGGGTGCGGACGTCGAGGAAGGCCTGGCGGGATCCGCCCCTGGCGGTCGACCAGGTAGAGGAGGTCGGAGAGGCGAGGTTCACGTCGATCACGCTCAGGAAGTCCGGCCCCTCACCGGCGGGCAGCGTCCAGGCGTACACCACCTTCTCGGGCTGGCGCAGGCCCCTGATGTACGGCGACAGGCACGTCTCCGCGTACACGGCGCCGGCGGCGAGCGCGACGGCGAGGAGCGAGCCGAGAGCGATCGAGCGTCCCAGGAGCGACCTCCGTGTCCGATCGCTTCGCGGACTTGTACCCGGCTTGCGGGCGCGGCGCTCTGCGGGCGGAAGGCTCGCTCAGGAGACTTCGAGGGCGCAGACGGTGGCGAGGGCGCGCTCCAGGACCCGGAGCCCCGCGTCCAGCTCCTCGTCGGTGATGCTGAGCGGGCCGAGGAAGCGCACGACGTTCTTGTGCGCCCCCGCCTTGACGAGCACCACGCCGGCTCGGAGCGCCTCGGCGACGACGGCGCTCGCCGCCTCGGGCGCGGGCTCCTTGGTGCGCCGGTCGGTGACCAGCTCCATCGCCACCATGGCGCCGAGCCCCCGGACGTCGCCGACCAGCTCGTAGGCGGCCTGCCACGCGCGGAACCGCTCGAGCACGCGGGCGCCGATCGCGCGCGCCCGCGCGCCGCAGTCCTCCCGCTCGAGAATGTCGATCACGGCCAGCGCGGCGGCGCAGGCCAGGGGGTTGCCGCCGAACGTCGTGCCGAGGCCGCCGGGCGGCACGGCGTCCATCACGTCGCTGCGCCCTACCACCGCCGAGAGCGGCAAGCCGTCGGCGACCGACTTCGCGACCGCGACGAGGTCGGGGACGACGTCGAAGTGCTCGATGCCGAAGCGGCGCCCGGTGCGATAGAAGCCGGTCTGGATCTCGTCGGCGATGAAGAGGATGCCCCGCTCCCGGCAGCAGGCGGCGATGCCCTGGACGAACGCGGCGGGCGGCACGATGAAACCGCCCTCGCCCTGCACCGGCTCCATGATGGTGGCCGCGACGCGATCCGCGCCCACGTCGCCGACGAGACGGCGGAACGCGTCGAGACAGGCGGCGACCGTCTCCGCCTCGGAGCCGAGGCTCGAGCGGTAGAGATACGGGAACGGGCTCCGGTAGACCTCCGGCGCCAGCGGGCCGAAGCCCTCGCTCTTGGCCCGGCTCGTCAGCGTGAGGGTCAGGAGCGTCCGACCGTGAAAGGCGTTCTCGAACGAGATGACGGCCGGCCGGCCCGTCGCGTAGCGGGCGATCTTCACCGCGTTCTCGACGGCCTCGGCGCCCGAGTTGATGAGCATCGCCTTCTTGTCGCCGCGCCCCGGCGTGATCTCGCACAGGCGCCGGGCCAGGCGCACGTAGGGCTCGTAGGGCAGGACATGGAAGCAGGCGTGGAGCATGCGGCCGGCCTGCTCCCGGATCGCCTGGACGACCTCGGGGTGGTTGGCGCCCGCGTTGAGCGCGCCGATGCCGCCGCCGAAGTCGAGGTAGCGGTTGCCGTCGACGTCGGTGATGACGGCGCCGCTGGTGGAGGCGACGAAGACCGGGTGCTGCTGGTCGACGCCGCGGGCGACGTATCGCTCCCGCAGCCGCATCAACTCCTGGGACCGGGTACCCGGAATATCCGCCATGGCCGCCTCCTCCTCCCGAGTCTACTCCCTGGGCGGCGCCAACCCGAGGATCGCTCAAGAGCACCCAGATGCGAGCCGCCGGCCGTTCGAGCGAGCGCCGAAGGCGCGAGGCGAGGGCCGGCAGTTCGAGCGAGCGCCGAAGGCGCGAGGCGAGGCCGTTACTCCCCGGCCGCCGACCGCGCAGATCGCTCAAAAGTGCCCAGATGCTAGGCGGCGAGGAGCGACGACTGAGGCGTACATCTGGTACGCCGCAGGGAGGAGCGACGAGCCAACGACGCAGATGGGTACTTTTCAGCGATCTGCGGAGTCGATCTGGGCGCGCTGGAGACGGCCGGAGTAGTCGACGTACACCGTCTTCCACTCCGTCATGATGTCGAGCACGGTCCACCCGCCCTCGCGGTGCCCGTTGCCCGTCTGCCGGACGCCCCCGAAGGGGAACTGCACCTCGGCCCCGATGGTCGAGGCGTTGACGTAGATGATGCCGGTGGCCAGCGCCTCGATCGCGCGAAAGGCGCGGTCGATGTCGCGCGTGTAGATGGCCGAGGAGAGCCCGTAGCTGGTGGCGTTGGCGATCTCGATCGCCTGGTCGAAGCTCTTGGCCCGCAGCACGGCCACGGAGGGCCCGAAGATCTCCTCGCGCGCGACCCGCATCGCCGGCTCGACGTCGGCGAAGATCGTCGGCCGGTAGAAGTGGCCCCGGGCGAGCGCCCCGTCGGTGGCGGGCTCGCCGCCGATCAGCACCCGCGCGCCCTCGCTCCGCCCGACCCGCGTGTACTCGTGGATCCGCTGGAGCTGGCGGGCGTTGATGACGGGACCGACGTCGGTGCTGGGCTCGAGCCCCGAGCCCAGGCGCAGCCGGCGCGCGCGCTCGACGAAGCGGTCGGTGAACGCGCCCGCCACCGCCTCGTGGACGATCACGCGGCTCGCCGCCGTGCAGCGCTGGCCCGTGGTCCCGAAGCCGCCCCACACCGCGCCGTCGACGGCGAGATCGAGCGCCGCGTCATCCATCACGATGATGGCGTTCTTCCCGCCCATCTCGAGTGACACCTTCTTGCCCTCCGCGGCACAGATCGTCGCCACCTGCCGGCCGACCGCGGTGGAGCCCGTGAACGAGACGAGGTCCACGCCCGGATGGCGGACGAGGGCGTCGCCCGCCTCCTCGCCGATCCCGTGCACGAGGCTCACGACTCCGCCGGGCAGCCCCGCCTCCGTCAGGATCTCGACGAGCACCGTCGCCAGGAGCGGCGTGTCCTCGGCGGGCTTGAACACCACCGCGTTGCCGCACACCAGCGCCGGAAAGATCTTCCAGGTGGGGATGGCCAGGGGGAAGTTCCAGGGCGTGATGACGGCGACGACGCCCACCGGCACGCGCACGGCCAGGCCGAGCTTCTGCGGGAGCTCGCACGGGGCCTGGACACCGAAGAGGCGCCGGCCCTCGCCGGCCATGTAATCGGCGGTGTCGATGCCTTCCTGGACGTCGCCGAGCGCCTCGGTCAGCACCTTGCCCATCTCGCGCGTCATCAGCCGCCCGATCTCGTCCTTGCGGCGCCGCAGGATCTCGCCGGCGCGACGGACCGCCTCGGCCCGGCGCGGGGCCGGCACCCGGCGCCACTGCGCGAAGCCCTCCCGCGCGGCCTGGACGGCGCGGTCGACGTCGCGGGCGTCGGAGCGGGGGAACCGGCCGATGAGGTCGGTGGTGTCGGCGGGGTTGAGGTCGTCGAAGGTCTGGCCGGAGACGGCCGAGACCCACTGACCGCCGATGTAGTTCTGGTAGACCTCTGACATGGCGTGCCTCCCCTGGCGGCGATCTCCTCCTCATCATCGGAGAAGGCGCCGGGGAACACAACGCCTACGGACTGGGGCACCGGCTCGCGCCACCCAGGACGTCGCGCCCATCGTGACGAACGTTTCGTCAGCCGGGGCGCAAGATTTGCCGCCTTGCGCGCGCACGTCGCGAGGGCGAGCGCCCGAGCCCTGCGCGGCCGGCCACGCTCTTCGCGGTCCTCGTCGCGGACCCGTCAGTCGGCCGGCGGCTCCTCCCGGTCGCAGAGATCGACGGGCGGGAGCTGCCGCTGCAGCGGGTAGCGCCGGTGACGCTCGCGCAGCCACCTCGCCTGCAGCGTGTAGGCCTCGCGCTCCTCGGCGAGCCAGGCCCGGCAGCTTTCCTCGCGGAACCGCCCGCTCCGCTCCTGGACGTAGTGCGCCAGCTCGTGCAGCAGGACCGCGGAGTCGTACAGGTTGCCGGTGGGATCGAGGCGGTCGTCCATGTAGACGACGCGCGCGCGCAGGTACATGGCGCCCACCGCGCACTCCCGGCCGGCACACGCGGTGTCGCGGATGCAGGCGTGGCTCACGAACTCGACGGACGGGGGCGCGGCGGGCATCGGGTACCCCGTCGCGCTGACGATCCAGCCGAGCAGACCGAGCACCAGAGCCTCCATCTTGCCGACCATATCACCCCGCGCCCGGTGGTATCCTCGGCATCCTGACCATCCCCGATCCGGAGGACACCGAACCATGCGACCCATCGCCCTGGCCGGAAGCCTGATCACCGCGCTGCTGCTTCTGGCCGTCCGCGCCCAGGCGGAGCCCATGCAGCCGATGACCACGGTGACCGTGGACGACCTCTTCCCCACCCGCACCCTCGAGGTCGAGGTCGGGACCGAAGTCGTGTTCTCGGACCCCCGGTTCCTCCGCGTCGAGTTCGTGCCCGACGCCGGCGCGCCCGTCGCCTCGCGCATCGACGGCGGCTACCGCGCCGTCTTCGCGGAGCCCGGCGTCTTCCGGTTCCTCTCCACCGTGAGCGGCGTGGAGCGGGCGGGGGTCGTTCCCTGCCAGATCATCGTCCGGCCGCGCCCGGGCACGGCCTTCGCCCTCTTCGACTCCTCGCAGGCGCGGCCGGGCGTGACCGAGGCCGAGTTCCAGCGCGCGCAGGAGGTATGCCTCCAGGAGCCGCGGACGGCGGGGTCGCGCCGGCTCTACGAGATGTGCCTGCAGGCGCACGGCGTCCTGCCGTTCCAGTAGCCTCAACGCGGCCACGCTCGAGGGCGTCGCCAAGGCGGCCGCGAAGCTCGGGGCCGGGATGCCCGCCGCGTTCCCGGCAGCGTAAGTGGGCTGACCTCCGGCGTCTGGCCGCCGCCTACTCCCAGCCCAGCACGGCCGACCTGAATCGCGCGAGGTCGTCGAGGTGGTGGTTCAGGATCCTGACGACGATCGCCGGGTCCACCCGCGTGTACTCGTGGACGATCACGTTGCGACACTTCGCCATGCGGACCATGGCGTCCCTGAGCTCGGGTTCGAGCAGCCGGGCGTCGCCGAGGACCTCGAACGTCTCGGCGTACGTCGCGGGCACACGAAGTGCGCGGTCGGCGATGACGTGTGAGGCGATGTCCACGCCGGCCTCGATCGCGATCTGGAGGGTGCGCTCGACGATCCGCTGGGTTTTCCAGTCTCCCCGGTACTCCTCGACGCTGAGGCCGCGGTACTCGGAAAGCTGGCTCAGGTACAGCTCGATATCGGCGAGCTTCCGGAGGAGCAGGTCCCGGTCAACCACGCGAGTACTTCCGCGCGAGCAACCGATGCTCGACGATACGGAAGTCGAGGAACTTGCGGAGGGCCAGGGACTCGAAGCCGTGCCGGCGAAAGGGCTCGCGGTCGAGGATGACCCGTCGCGATTGCAGGATCCGCCCGACCAGCGCCGTCGGAGCGGTGTTGAGCACGACGAGATCGACCTCGTCGGTGCCGAGGTGCCGACAGATCACCCCGAGCGCCTCGAGCTTGCCCTCGATGACGTCGACCCCCTCGTCGAGGTACACGGCGACGTCGACGTCACTCAGGGGCGCAAGCCGTCGCGTCGCCGCGCTCCCGAACAGGTACGCAAACACCACGCCACGGCACCGCTCCAGCGCCTGGCCGAGTGTCCGCAGTCGCTCTTCGACGGTGTTGGGCAACGGGCCGTTCCGTATCACGTCCAGCATTATAGGCTGGCGGCCAGTGCCCGCACGCGTCCCTCGTCCGATACACCTTACGGACTCTGTCGGGCTCGATCACACGCTCGAAGGTCTCGACCGCGCTGGTGACGCAGTCATGAGTGGCGGCGAGCCGCCACTCCCGGCTGGCCGCGATGGGACGAGCCGTGGTGACGGTCAGGTTGCCGTGTCGGCCGCGCTGCCGTCAGCGTCCGGGTCGCGCGCGATCGCGCGCGCGATGAGCGCGCGGGCCGGCGCCGTCCGCCCCGTCGCGAGGAGCGCGAGCGCCAGCAGCCGTTCACCCCGGGGCGTGGCGTGGAGCCGACAGGCGGCCTGAGCCGGGCCGAGCGCCTCGGCCACTCGATCGGCGGCGCCCAGCGCCACCCGCGCAGTCTCGCGCAGCTCCCACGCCCTGTGCGCGACTCGCATGACGGCGGCGAGGTCGGATCCGCAGCGGGGGCAGACGGTCGCGCCCCGCCACGGCGTCCGGCAGGTGGGGCAGCGGAAGCCCGCGCTCATCCCTCCTCCACGTAGAACAGCAGCTCCGCCAGCTCGGCCGTCGCCTTGCCGAGGCGGTCGTGGTCGCCGGCCCTCAGCGACTCCTCGATTCCCTCGTGCAGGGCGATCGCCTCCTCGCGATCTTCGGCATTCATCCGGTCGAGCAGGCGCCGGCTCCGCTCGAGGAGCGCGCGTGCCTCGGAGATCGCCACCCGGCGGTCGCGGCCGGCCCGTTCCTCCGTGTTCTCGGTCTCCGCCGGAGCGTCCGGCGCTTCGAGATCGTCCTCGAGGTCGGGATGGTCGAGATCCTCCTCGTCCTCGTCGCCGAACAGCGCGAGCATCCGGCGTCGCGCCTGGGCGATCTCCTCCTCGGAGAGGGCGGTCGTCGCGCCCTCGATCGCGACGTGCTTGGCGAGGCCGGTGCCCTTCTCGGTGGCGGTCACCTTCAGGATCCCGTCGAGGTCCAGGTCCATGCGGCAGAGGATCTCGTTGCCCGCCGGAACGCGCGAGAGCCCCTCGATCAGGAAGCGTCCGACCGGAATATTGTTGAGCGCGTTGGGATCGTTCCCCTGGTAGACGCAGACCTGCCACGCCTCCTGGTTATCCGCCATCGTGAAATAGGACTCGGTCCGGCTCACGGGCAACGGGGTGTTGCGGGAGATGATCGGGCGGTAGCAGTGCTCGGAAGGCCGGCCGTCGAGGAGTCCGAAGTAGGAGGGACCGAAGGAGTATGGGGAGATGTCGACGAGCACCCGATCGACATCATGGCCGGACAGCCGGGCCGCCAGCACGCCGGCGCCCAGGGCCACGCCCAGCTCCGGATGCAGCTCCTGGCGCGGCACCCGGCCGGTCTTTTCCTCGAGCAGCGCCGAGACGAGGGGCGTTCGGGTCGCGCCGCCCACCAGGAGGATCTCGTCGACCTGCTCGGGTCGCTTGCCCGCATCGCTCAGCGCCTGGTGCAGGCTGTCGAGCGTCCCTTCGATCAGGTGGCGGGTCAGCTGCTCGTACTCGGAGCGCGACACCTCGAGGTCCAGGTGGACCGGAACTCCATCGCGTTCGGCCAGATGTTCTTCGGTGATCCGCGCGTAGGGCTCGAAGCTCAGCCGCTTCTTGGCGGCCTCGACGGCGTGCAGGAGACGGCTCATCGCCCGGCGGTCCGCGCGCACATCGGCGCCGCCCGTCGCCATGAACCGGCCGAGGACGTGGTCCAGCAAGAGCCGGTCGAAGTCGTCGCCGCCGAGGTGGTTGTTGCCGTGGCTCGCCAGAACCTCCGTCACGTCGCCGTGCACCTGCACCAGCGAGACGTCGAACGTCCCGCCTCCCAGATCGTAGACGAGCACGGTCCGCTCGCCCTGCCGGTCGGCGCCATAGGCGAGCGCCGCGGCAGTGGGCTCGTTGAGGACGCGCACGACGTCGAGCCCGGCGATCGCTCCCGCGTCGCGCGTGGCCTGGCGCTGAGCGTCCGAGAAGTAGGCCGGGACGGTGATGACCGCGCGCCGCACTGGCGCCCCCAGCGCGGCCTCGGCGCGGTCCTTGAGGGCGCGCAGGATCATCGCCGAGATCTCGGGCGGCGAGTACGTCTGCGCGCCCACGGTCAGCCGGCGGTTGTCGCCCATGAGGCGCTTGATCGATTTGATCGTCTGCTCCGGATACAGGACGTACTGGTTGCGCGCGGGAGTGCCGACGAGCAGCGTGCCCCCGGGCGAGAGCCCGACGTACGACGGCATGATCTGCTCACCGTCGGCCGCCAGCACCTGCACCTTCCCGTCGACGAGCGCCGCCACTTCGGAGTTGGTCGTGCCCAGATCGATGCCCACGATGACGTCACTCATGCTGGTGTGGTCCTCTCACCGGATCGAGCGCCGGCGACCTTGACTTCGGCGTACCGGATGACCCGGCCGTTCACAACGTATCCCGGGCGGAACACCTCGACCACTGTTCCCACCACCCCCGATGTCGTCTCGGCCACGTCCACGGCTCGCATCACGGCGGGATCGAACGGTTTGCCCAGGCAGGGGACCTCGACCACGTCCAGCCGCCTCAGCACGTCGTCGAGCCGATCGCGCGCGAGCGTGGCGCCCTCGACCAGCGCGGCGAGCACCGGGCGCTGACCGAAGCGCGCGCGGATCCCCCGGAGGGCCGCCAGACGGCGCCGGGCCTCGTCGAGACCGCGGGTGAACCGATCGCGCACCTCGATCAGCTCGGCCACGAGCTCGAGGCGGGCGTCCCGCCGAGCGTCGGCCAGTGTCCGCGCGATCGCCTCCGGGCTCCTCTCGACCAGCCTGTCGAGCGCGGCGCTCACGTCCGCGTGGAGGCGATTGGTGGCGCGGCCCTGGAGCTGCGTCTCCCGGGTCAGCGCAGCGAGCTGGCCGAGCACCGAGAAGAGGTCCGGCACCGGCTCGGGCGACGCCGTCACCTCGGGCGCCAGCCCCGGCGGTGGGGGTTCCGCCGCGTCCAGGTCGTCGAGCCACCGCGCGAGCGCCGCCCCCAGGAGGCGCCGGCGTTCGGGATCGGCCGCGCTCACCGGCGATCCCCGCGGAGGACCCGGAGCCACGGCTCGGGGCCGACGTGGTGCCGCTCATCGGGAAACGCGTCGAGCAGTGCCTCCAGCCGGGCGAGGGGCGGCGGGCCGAACAGCCGCAGCGCCAACCGGCGCTCCGTGTCCTGGATGGCTTCGTAGGCCTCGCGGAGCCGGCGAAACCCGTCCGCATCGCGGTCAGGCGGGTGGCGCCGTATCGCGACGACGTAGGCGGCGCGCACCGTCGCGTCGTCGGCGGTGTCGTCGACGCCCAGCACCGCGAACGGATTCACGAGTTCCCTTCCAGGAGCTCGACGAGCTCGTCGAAGAGATCCCGCTGGCGTGGCCGGCGTCGCCCCCGCGGCGCGGGCGGGCTCTGGTCGGCCGCGAAGCGGGGAATGTCCAGGCGCCGGCGCTCGGCCGCCACCGTGCGCATGATCTCCTCCTGCGTCGGGGCCATGTCCCCGGTGAACGGATCATCCCGCAGGGACGGATCGAAGCCGCTCCCCGGCGGCATCGCGTCGAGGGCGGCCGACGCCTCCCGCACCGCCTCCATGTCCCGGGCTCGGCCCGCGATCCCCCGCGCCGCGCGCAGACATCGCCGGGCGCGTTCGCGGTCTCGCTCGCTTCGCGCGGCTCGCAGCGCCCGCCCGCGGGCCAGGAGAAACCGGTGCAGGAGGGGGCCGTCGTCCGCGAGGCCGCGCCCGGACGC
>JACQCN010000140.1 GCA_016201575.1 Candidatus Rokuibacteriota bacterium
GCTCCTTGCGGTTGAACTTCACGCGCATCTTGCCCTCGGCCACCACGCTGGTGGCGAAGTCGAGGAGCATCGCGGGCCCGTGGGGCCCCGGGACGCCGACGGCGTGGGGATTGGTGCCGAGCCGGCGCGCGGCGCCGCCCCACGGGGCGACGCCCAGGGAGAGCGGCGCGTTCACCCACATGAGGCCGACCAGCCCGGCCAGCGCCGCCAGCTCGACGTAGTCCGCGAGCCGGCCGAGGTGGTTGGTGTTCTGGAGCGTCACCGCGGTGAGGCCGCTCGCGCGCGCCTTGGCGATGGCCAGCTCCATACCCCGGCGGGCGACGACCTGGCCGAAGCCCTGGTCGCCGTCGATCATCGCCGTGGTCGGCGTCTCGCTCAGCACGCGGATCTGCGGCGTCGGGTTGGTCTCCCCCTTCTCCATCGAGGCCACGTACTGGGCCACGCGGATCACGCCGTGGGAGTCGTGACCGCGGAGATTGGCGCGCACGAGCAGCGTGGCGACCCAGGCAGCGTCCGCGGGCGGCACGCCGCGGGCGGTGAAGATGCGGGCGGTACGGGCTTCCAGGTCCTCGGCTTTCACGATCGGCATGGGCAGCGGGCTCCTTGTCCGGATACGTCGAAATCCGGGTGCTAGAGTAATGGAGCGGATGGAAAAAGGCGAGCGCGAGTTGGGCTTCCCGCAGACGCCGCTGTTGCGCGTCGGCGTGTCGCTGTGCGTGCTCGGCGCCAGCGTCCGCTACGACGGCGGGCACAAGAAGGACGCCCTTCTCACCGACACGCTCGGCCCTTACGACGTGGAGTGGCTCCCGGTCTGCCCGGAGGTGGAGATGGGGCTCAGCATCCCGCGGCCGAACCTCCGTCTGGTCGGGGATGCCGCCGCGCCCCGGCTCGTCATCGAGTCGACGCGCGAGGACCGCACGGCGGCGATGGGCCGCTACGCCGAGGCCAATATCCGAACGCTCGCCGCGCCATGTCTGAGCTGGCCAAACTGACATCCGCGCCGCAGCGAGGTGATGCCACGCTGGCCGCCGCGCCCGCCGGTCTTGCGCGCTTTCGCGTTACCCGGCGCGGCCTTCTGCCGCTGGCATCCTCCTTGCGGTTTCTCCGGAGCCGTGACAGGGACCGACGAGGCCATGCCCCGGATCCTGGTGATCGACGACGAGCAGGGGGTCCGCGAGCTACTCCGCGACGTCCTCGAGCGCGCGGGCTACGAGGTGACGGACGCGCGGAACGGCCACGCCGGCATCGCGCTGCACCAGCAGCATCCGGCCGACCTGATCGTCACCGACATGATCATGCCCGAGCAGGAGGGCATCGAGACGATCCTCCAGCTGCGCCGCGAGTTCCCCTCCGTGAAGATCCTGGCCATGTCGGGCGGTGGCCACAGCGGCAACCTCCAGCCGCTCCGCGACGCCATGCGGCTCGGCGCCGCGGGCACGCTCAGCAAGCCGTTCCGGCCGCGCGAGATCCTCGCCGCCGTGCGCGAAGTCCTCGCGCAGGAGGGCTGAGGGCGATGCGGGACACCGGGTCGCGGAAGGTCCTCGTCGTCGACGACGAGCAAGACGTGCGCGCGATGCTGGCCGAGTTCCTCGAGTCCCAGGGCTTCGAGGTGCTGGCGGCGGCGAACGGGCTCGAGTCGTTGCTGCACGTCAAGCGCGCCCGCCCCGACGTGGTCTTGCTCGACCTCAACATGCCCCGGCTCGGCGGCCTCGAGGCCCTCAAGCGGATCCGGCACTTCGACCCCGCCATCACCGTGGTCATCATCACCGGCGAGCCGGACCCCGAGCCCCGCGAGCGCGCGCTGGCGATGGGCGCGGCCCGCGTGCTCGTCAAGCCCTTCACCCTCGACGCGCTCCTGCAGGCCCTCGGCGGCGAGGCCGCGCCGGAAGGCGCTGCCGCCTCGATGACCGAGATCCGGTAACCCTCCCGAAGAAGTTCTCCGCACCCGCTGCCCTGCAGCCAGAGTAAGCAGGGGAACACCCAGGCGCACGCGGTTCGGCATCCAGCCCATCCGCGCGAGCTGGCGCATACCGGCGTCGACGATCGGGTAGCCGGTGCGGCCCTGGCGCCACGCCGCCAGCCGCTCCGCCGACCGCTCCCACCGGACGCGCGCGAACTCCTCCCGGAAGGGGCCGGACCGGACGCGGGGAAAATGCCAAAGGATGGTGCGACCGCCCTCAGCGGGCGTTCAGCGCGGCGCCGGGACGCAGCCGCAGGCGTCGGCGCCGGCCTTCGCCACCATGCCGTCCTGCTGTGCGGTCACCCCGCTGACGCCGATGGCCCCGATGACCTTGCCGTCCAGGACGAGCGGCAGCCCGCCCTCGAGCGGCAGGGCGCTGTGCAGCCCGAGGAGCGCCATCCGGCCGCCGGCGACCGCGTCCTCGAAGACCTTGGTCGGGCGCTTGAAGGCCGCGGCCGTCACCGCCTTGCGGATCGCGACGTCGATGCTGCCGAACTGTGTGTTGTCGCGGCGGGCGAGGTAGACGAGCTGCCCGCCCTCGTCGACGATCGCGATCACGACCGTCCAGTTGTTCTCCGCGGCCTTCTGCTCGGCCGCCGCCGCGACCTGCTTGGCGAACTCCAGCGTGATCGCGCGCTTCTCCATCAGGGGGCCGGTCACGGGCGCCTGCGCGTGGGCGAGCGTGGCGACCAGCAAGAGCATGCCGAGGGCGAGTCCGAGGGCTTTCATGGTGCCTCCTTACGAGCGAGCGTGAAGGTGTCGACGACCGGCGAGCGTACCAGATCCTTGACGGTCGCGGCCGGCGTCCATCTTGATTCCGGATCGGGAAGCGGGGCGAGCGCGGATCATTCACGAACGTCGATGCCCAGCGGCGGGCGGGTGGCGCGGCCGGCCGTCCCGTCCGCCCTCGCTCGATACCC
>JACQCN010000141.1 GCA_016201575.1 Candidatus Rokuibacteriota bacterium
GCCGTGCTCTATCTCGGCAGCGGGGTCTTCGCCGTGCCGCCGGGCGAGGTCGCGATCCGCACGCGCTTCGGCCGGATCGTCGACGGTCACCTCGGGCCCGGGCTGCACGCGCGACTGCCCTGGCCCATCGAGGATCACGTGCTGGTCGCCACCGATCACATCCGGCGGATCGAGGTCGGCTTCCGGAGCGCCGCCCGGCCCGCCGCCGGGACCCAGCCCCAGGCCTGGGCCGGCACGGGCTTCGCGGCGCGCACCGCGAGCGCGGACCTGTTCTGGTTCCAGAAGGAGAAGGTCTCCGACGAGTCCTTCCTGCTGACGGGCGACGAGAACATCATCGACGTGGCCTTCACCGCCCAGTACCAGGTGCAGGACCCCGTGGCCTTCGTCTACCGGGTCGCCGACGCCGACGCGGTCGTGCGCAGCGTGACGATCGCGGCCCTCCGCGCGGTCCTGGCCACCATGACCGTCGACGCCGTCTACACGACGGAGCGCGACGAGGTGGAGCAGCGCGTGGTGCGGGACGTCCAGCGGCTGCTCGACGCGTACGGGATCGGCGTCCGCATGGTCGGGGTGAACCTGCTGAGCGTGCACGCGCCCGAGGAGGTCCATGCCGCCTTCCGCGACGTGGCCAGCGCGCAGGAGGACAAGATCCTCATCGTCAATCGCGCGACCACCTTCGCCCAGGAGGCCGTCAACCTCGCCGAGGGCGACGCGGCGGCGATGATCGAGTCGGCCCGGGCCTTCAAGGACGAACGGGTCCTGCAGGCCGAAGGGGACGCGCTCGCGTTCACCCTGCGCGAGAGGGAGTACCGCCGGGCGCCCGACCTCACGCGCTTCCGGCTGCACCTCGAGGCGCTCGAGGAGATCCTGCCCGCCGCCCAGAAGATCCTGCGCCCGGGCAGCGCGGACGTGAAGGACTTTGACCTCTGGCTGCTCCAGCCGTTCGGGGGGAAGAAGGGCCAGTGAAGGCGCTGCCGCGCACCCTCACGCTGGTCGGCGCCGTGGTGGCGGCCCTGGCGATCTGGTCGTGCTTCGTCGTGATCGACGTCACCGAGTACGGCCTCGTCCTGCGCTTCGGCCGGGTGGTCCGCGTGGTCGGGGAGCCCGGGCTCTATCTCAAGCAGCCGTACCCCCTCGAGAGCGTGATCCGGCTGGATCGCCGCATCCTCACCTTCAAGCCCGTCACCGCCGAGTTCCTCAGCGAGGACAAGAAGAACCTGGTCATCCACAGTCTCGTCACCTGGCGCATCGCCGACCCCGAGCGCTTCCTCGCCACCACGGGCGACCGGCCCACCGCCGAGCGGCGGCTCTCCGACGTCGTGCTCACGAAGATCGGCTCGGTCGTCGGCAGTCACCCCTCCACGGCGCTCGTCTCCCTCGAGGGCCACGCCTCCCAGTTCGACCAAGTCATGGGGCAGATCGTGGAGGAGGCGCGCCGGCAGGCCATCGCTCAGTACGGCATCGACCTCGTCGACATCCGGCTCCGCCAGCTCAGCCTGCCCGAGCAGAACCGCGCCAACGTGTTCGAGCGCATGCAGGCCGAGCGGGGGAAGATCGCGATGAAGTACCGCTCCGAGGGCGAGCGCGAGTTCAAGAAGGTGGTGGCGGAGGCCGATCGCGAGAAGACGCGGATCCTGGCCGAGGCCTACCGCGAGGCGGAACGGACCAAGGGCGAGGGCGACGCTCACGCCATGCGCATTTACGCCGACGCCTTCGGCAAGAACCCCCAGCTCTACAAGTTCCGCCGCACGCTCCAGGCCTACGAGAAGATTCTCGGCGGCAACACCACGATCTTCCTTCCCGCCGACGCCGAGGTCTTCCGGATCCTCGGCGACGAGGGCAAGCCGAAGGCGGGCCGGTAGCATGGCCCTGCAGACCGAGACACACGAGCTCGAGGCCGGCGCCGTCACGCCGCCCCCCGGTCCCTCGCCGTGGCTGGCCGGGCACCGTCGCGCCTGGACCGGCGGGCTCGTCGCGCTCGCCCTCGCGGGCTACGTGCTCACCGGCATCTTCACGGTGGCGGCCGACGAGCAAGCGGTGATCAGGCGCTTCGGGCGCGTGGCCGCGCGCCTGGGACCCGGCATCCACTACCGCCTGCCGTGGCCCATCGACCGCGTCGACGTGGTGAAGACCACGTCCGTCATGAAGACCGGCGTCGGCTTCGACCTCCCCGGGGGCGACGCGCGCATGGCCGGCGTGGAGATCCTCACGGGCGACACCAACATCATCAGCGTCGCCATGACGCTGCAGTACGTGATCCGCAATCCGGCGGCCTTCCTGTTCGACATCGAGAAGCCGCCCGCCCTCGTCGGCTCCCTCGCCGAGTCGGTGCTGAGCGAGACGGTCCTCGGCATGCCGGTGGACGAGGTGCTCACGACGGGGCGGCTGGCCATCCAGGAGCGCGTCAAGACCCGGACCCAGGCGATCCTCGACCGCTACGACAGCGGCATCCAGATCACCTCCGCCAACATGATGGGCATCACCCTCGACGGCTCGGTCGCGCAGGCCTTCCAGGACGTCGCCAACGCCGGCGCCGACCGGGAGAACAAGATCAACCAGGGTCGGAGCTACGCCAACGACCTCCTGCCCAAGGCGCGGGGCGAGGCGCGGTCGATGGTGCTCGCCGCGCAGAGCTACAAGGAGCAGCGCGTCGCCGAGGCCATCGGCAACACGACGCGCTTCCTGGAGCTGCTGGCCGAGTACAACAAGGCCCCCGACGTCACCCGCACGCGGCTCTACCTCGAGGCGATGGAGAAGATCCTGCCCAAGGTGAAGAAGTACGTCATCGACTCCGAGCACGGCCAGAAGCCGATCAACCTGCGCCTCGGTCCCACCCCGCCCTGATCCCCGCCGTTCGCGCGTCGGACTCTCTAACGCGGATCATCCACGAACGTCGACGCCCGGCGGCGGGCGGGCCCTGTCGCGGCCGGCAGGCCCGTCCGTCCTCGCTCGATACCCCACTCGCTGCGGGCGGGCGGGCCTGCCGGCCGCGCCACCCGCCCGGCTCCCCGTGGTGCCCTTCGGGAATACTGCACGCTGAACTCCTGTTCGAGCGCCGGCTCCGCCGGCGCCAGGCCGTTCTGGGGGGAGGCATCGGAGGGGGCCTCGACGGCCCCCTCCGATTGGGCTACCACGACGGCGCGGTGCCGCGCGGGAAGATCAGGATCGAGTACACGGTGTCCGCCGGCGCGTCGACGTTGAACGCGACGCCCTCGGCGGCGTACCAGAGCCGGCCGCCGGTGGCGGGGCCGTAGATCTCCAGCACGCGCGCCACCGGCATGCCGAGGCGCACGCCGCGGGCCGTCTGCGGAGACGGAAGCTGCGCCCGCGCGGTCACCGCGATCCCCGCCACGCGCCCGGCGCGCACGTGGACGTCGAGCCGGACGCCGCGGGCGACGTCGTAGCGCAGGGCGCGCTCGGCGATGCGCGACGCGCCGGTGCCGTGGGCGGGGCCGAGCAGGGCGAGGACCTCCGCCTCCTCCCGGCCCAGCGTGAGCCCGGCGAGGGTGACGCCGTCCAGGGCGGGGCGAGCCAGCACGGCGGCCCGCAAAACCTGCTGCCGCGCCGTCTGCGCGCCGGCGGCGCCGGCGCCGGCCAGGATGAGCATGACCGCGAGCACGATCGTCCGCATGCCGTTCTCCTCAAGGGCGTGTCGGAGTAGCCCCTGTTCGATCGCCGGCTCCGCCGGCGCAACCGAGGGGGGGAGGTTCGGAGGGGGCCGAAGCCCCCGCCCGAGTCTGCGAGGAGCCTGCCGGACTAAACCTCCGTTCGAGCGCCGGCTTTGCCGGCGCAACGATCCTGGGGGATGCTCGAAGGGGGCCGTCGAGGCCCCCTTGATGATCTAGCGGAGGCCGACCACGTGGTACTCCCCGATCGCCCCGCCACCGGCGGCGAGCGGGCGCGGCCCCGGAAGCGGTGGGAGCCCCGTGTCCACGAGGTGAAACCGGAGATCCTCGACGTTGTACAGGAAACCCGGCTGGAGGAGGCGGTACGACTCCGTGAGATCGCCCGAGAAGACGAGCTCGCCGCGGTTCGTCAGGAGGTGCGTGATCGAGACGAACTCCGAGGCCACCGGGTCGAACCGATCCTCGACGACCGCGGCGGTGGAGCGATTGGCCCCGGCGATCGAAAGGCCGAACGTCTCGGCCGAAGAGACGTCCGACAGCGGAGGCAGCAGCGTGAGCGTCGCCCCCGCGACGCTCCACTGGAACACCGACCACTCCTGGCGCTCGACCCAGAGCTGCCAGCCGAGGAGCGTGTAGCCCTCGTCAGCGCCGCTGGAGCGCCGGGCGTCGAAGATGAGGGCCGGGAACGGGTCAGGGATGCTGGAGGCTTCGGTGAGCCGGACGGCCGCGCCGAGCGACCCGCTCGCCAGGGCGGCGCTCCGGAGCGTGAAGGGGTCGGCGAGGGTCCCGGTCCCGCGGGTCGTCGTGTCCCGCATCTGCATGTCGCCGAGCCCGGCGCGCTCGAACTCGCCATGGTAGAGGCCCGCGAGCCCCTGCTCCTCGACTCCCGTGCGCGTCATCACCTCGCCCACGATCTGCTCGGAGCCCGTGGGGGTCCCCGCGAGCGCGAGGTTGATCCACGTGGGCTCGGAGGCCGGGAATCGGCCGCCGTCCGCCGTGTAGTAGAGGTCGGCCAGGAGCGTCTGCTGCGCCGTCCGGTACACGAGGGTGACGTCGTCGGCGCACGACTTCCCGATCACGGTCCGCTTCGTGAGGTTGACGACGAAGATCATCGTGTCGGGCAGCGGCGGATCGTACGCGACGAGGTCGTAGAGCTGGGCGACCTCCTCGATCCGGCCGTCCGGCGTGTGACGGCGGTAGGGCACGCGCTCGCCCGGCAGGAACGCGGGGGACGCCTCGACGAGCCCCACGACATCGCCGTCTCCGTTCAGCGCCGCCTCGAGCAGCGACCAGTGATACGGCGTGGAGGGCGGCAGGTCCAGGACGAGCGCGAGCGAGAACGGCGGCGGGCTGTAGGTGAAGGTGTGCTCGTAGACTGGTCTCACCACCGCCGGCGTGACGAACGTCGCAAAGTCCTGGACCCAGTCGCCGTAGGTGGTGCCGAAGAAGGAGACGACCGGGAATGTCGGGTCGTAGTGGTAGCGGAAGGTCCCCGTGATCTCCAGCAGCTGCTGTGAGTAGTCGATGGCTCGCGTGTACGTCACTCTGGTGCCGAGGTCGATCGGCGTCTCGGGATCCGCTCCGGACAGGGTGACCGGCGGCCCCCAGGGCTCCAGATCGACCATCTTCGCCTGCGGGTCGAGCGGATCGGCCTTCAGCGGGACGCTGCGGGAGCGCTCCGGCCGGCGGATCCGGTACGCCTCGAAGCGCCGGTCCCTGCCAGGCAGGAACGTCTCCGCCAGGATGGTGTTATCGCGATCGCCCCACTTCACGCGCCCCGGAGCGAGGCCGAGCCCCAGCGGGAAGACGCCCGCGGTGGTGCGGAGCATCCAGTCGGTCGAGCCGCGGAAGATCTCCTCGACCTGGATGGGATTCTCCACCTTGCCGATCACCGCGTTCGCTTCGCTCCCCAGCTTCCCCTGGTAGGCCACGATCAGCGGATTCACCGTCGCCTCCGGTCCGAGCGTGAGCGCGGGGACGATGGCCTCGTCCGGCTGGACGACCCCCTGGATCTCGACGCTCCCACCCGGGATCGGGTGGCGCTTGCCGGTCGCGTCGTCGTAGAACACGCTGAGCGTGCCCGGCCCGAGCGCCTCGGGCGAGCGATTGACGAGCGTGAGGGTCAGCCCACCCGCGTTTCCGGGGGGCTGGTCGAAGCCGAGCTCGAGCCGCCCGCGGAAGAAGTAGTCCAGGGCGGCCGCGGAATAGCCGACGGCGCGCGGAATGAGCCGCCTCGCGTACTCCTCGTGCACCCGCTCGTCGAGCCCACCCTTGGGCGACAGCACGATGCCTGCCTTCTCGGCCCACGCGTGGCGCTTGCTGACTGAGGCCAGATGCTGGAGTGACTCTCCCGGCGACCCGGCGCGCTTGCGCCAATACTTCCGCTTGTTGGCGGGATCGATCCACATCTCGACGTCGGAGCTGCGCGGGAACGGGGCGAAGTGCTTGTGTCCCGGCCTCCGCTGGTCGCCGAAGACGGTGTCGTCGCTGAAGAAGTTGGCGTTCGCGTACTCCGTCATGCCGATGGCGGACGTGGCCGTCACCGACGCGTCCAGGCCGTCGTACAGATCGCTGTCCCACAGCCGCGCCACCGGAACCGGCGCGTCCACGGCGTTCTGCCCGAGTATCGGGATCGTGACGAGGAACCCGGCGTCAGGCCGGACCGGCTCGGCGGCGAACGCAGCGAGAAATCGAGCGCGGGCATCATCCGGCCTCTCGCCGCGCCTCGGCTCGGCCTGCGCTTCGACCCACTTTTCGTAGGGATCGCCCAGCACGTGCTGGTCGTTTCGGACGTGAGCGGGCGCTGCGGAATCGGCCATGAGATGCATCACCTGCCCTACAGCTCGGAGCGTCAGCCCCAAGGCCTTCTCGCGGCTCACACGTTCCGGCTCCGTAAGCGACTCGAAATAGGCAGTTCGCGCATTCGCCCAGGAGAATCCCTGATCTGATCTTTGTCCCCACACGACTGACGAACTTCCGGTCCGCAAGTCGTTCAGACCGGCGCCCCGCCATGGCGACCGAAGAGGCTGGTGGAAGTGATTCAGGAACCTGAAG
Source organism: Candidatus Rokuibacteriota bacterium (assembly GCA_016201575.1). Taxonomy (GTDB): domain Bacteria; phylum Methylomirabilota; class Methylomirabilia; order Rokubacteriales; family CSP1-6; genus AR9. The sequence goes on from JACQCN010000141.1 coordinate 6,681, forward strand.
TCCCTGTCCTCCTGGACGCCGGCCTCACGAATCCAGCCGATGACTTTCTCGCCGCTGACGACTTCCTCGCTACCCTTCGTAAGGTTCAGCTCCGCGGCCAGCATGAAGTCGAGTGTCGAGCGGGCACCGGCGCCAAAATTCAAGGCTTCGTGAGTCCAGTCCCGGTAGCCCAGACTCCGTCCGTAGCAGGCCAGCACGAACACAAGCGCAAGAATCCCCGAGTACTTATGCCCTCCGTGCATCGTTCTCCTCATTTCCTTCGAGGCAATGACGGGAGGCCGAGCAACTGGCGGTCCTCGTCGATCGCGCGAAGGAGCTTCGGGATGGCGCTCCCGGGGATCAAGGGGTGCCTGGCGGTCTGGAACGCTGGGTCTTCGGTGCCGGCCATACTCATCTTGTCGTCTTCGGTCAGCTCCGAGCGCCGCTTCATGTAAATGATGATCGGGGATTTGGACTCGCCCTCGCTGCTCTCGAACTGGATGTGCCTCTGGATGTAACCGGGCTTGAAGAAAGTTGGGGCGGCATCCTCGATCTCGACGCCCGGGCGGGTCCACTCCTGGCGAACGTCCGGTACGGTGAAGCGGCCCTGCGAGTCGGTCAGGACTTCGATTGCCTTGTGGAACTCTTCTCGGACATCGCCACCCGGCAACGATGTTTCTCGAAGCCAGACAACGGTCACGACGACCCCGCTGATCGGCTCTTTCGTCACGTCGTCAAGGACCCGACCCCGGTACGGTTCGGCGCTACAGCCGACTCCAGCCCAGCTGGCGACGGCAACGGCGAGGACAGCGATGAGCATCGCGCGACGCTTCATGCGTGCCTCCATCACAAGAAGTGGATCCGCCACACGCCGTCCTCGTCCTGGACGAATTGCACCTCATACGAGACGACCTGGCCGTCTTCCGCGCTGAGCAGCTCGTACTCCGAGCGCCCGCCGCCCAGCGCAAGCGCCCGGATGTCTTCGAGGTCGCGGCCGAATGCCGGGAGGAACGGCGCCAGCGCCACGAGGTCCGCGCGGAACTCGTCCCTCGCCGCCAGCGCGATGAACTGGAGCGCGCCCTCGGCGTCGCCCCGGCGGAGGGACTCGCGGAACCCGGACCACTTCGCCTGCAGCAGCGTGTCGAGGCCGGCGGCGTCGAGGACCTGGACGATGGCCCGCGCGCTCCGAGGGATGCCCTGGTCGTCGACCACCGTCACGTGGGGCACGTAGAGCCCGGGCCGCGAGTATGTCCACGTCTGCCCCTCCAGCGTCGGGAGCGCGATGGCAGGGGTTCCGTCGCCGGGCTCCAGCTGGATCACGGTGACAGCCGGGGCACCCGAAAGCGAAAACACGACGGCGAGCGGGGCCGCCCCGGTCGCGGGCGTGGCGGCGAGGCCAAGAGTGGTGTCTTCGGCCCCACCGACCGTGACGCCGATGACGTGCTGCCCGGTCGCGCCGCTCGGCGTGGTCGCGAGCGCGGTCAGCTCGCTGGTGCCGGGCGCCACGGGGACGAGCACCGCGAAGTCGCTCCCCTGCCGCGCCGCCACGAGCCCGTTCACGGTGACGCCGAGGTCGGCCTCCGGGCCCTGCACGGTTCCGCGGACGAGCAGGGCTCCGGCCGGCACGACCTCCCCGGCCGCCGGGGCGGTGATCCGGACCGACGGCCCGAGGCTGACGACGAAGCGGCGGGATGCCGGAGCCGGCGACTCGTTGCCCGCCCGATCCCGCGCCTTCACCTCGAAGGTGTGCGGTCCCGGCGCCAGGCTCGTGAAGCTCGCGCTCGTGGCCGGCGTGAACCCGGTGAAGTCTCCGCCGTCGAGCCGCCACGCGAAGACGAGATAGCCCGCCTCGGTCAGGTTGTCGGTGGCGGTGTAGGCGAACGTCGCCGCCGAAGCCGTGATCGTGCCCTCCGGGCCCTCGGTGATCCGGACTTCGGGCGGCGTGTTGTCGACGATCACGACCCGCGCGCGGGTCGCCGTGTTCCCGGCGCGGTCCGTCGCCGCCGCCGTCACCGTCCGGACACCGTCGCCCGCCGCGCGCGTGTCCCACGTCGCCGTCGCCGTCACCGTGGCCGCCGGCGGAGGCGGCGCGAGAGTCGCGCCGAGCGCGGGGCCGCCGGCTCTCAAGGCGAGGCTCGCCACCCCGCTGCCGCCGTCGCTGGCCTGGACGCGGATGCCGACGGCGCCGCGCACGAACTCGCCCGCCCCGGGCGCCTGGAAGCCGAGGCTCGGCACGATGCCGTCGTGCGTGATGCTCGCGCGCGCCGGCGGGCCCGTGAGCCCCCGGCCCATCGCGCCGGTCGCGAACACCTCCAGCGTGGTCGGCGCGTCCGGGGCGAGCGGGACCGGAAGCGAGAAGCGGCCCGCGGCGCCCGCGAGCGCGAACACCGCGTTCGGGCTGTCACCGGCGAAGACCGCGACTCGCGCGCCCGGCTCGGTGACGCCCGTCAGCGTCACCGCCGGCTGGTTCGTGTACTCGGGCAACGGCCCGAGACCGGGTGCCGGCGGGGCGCGGAACCGGAGCACGCGCCCCGCGTTGCCGTCGGCGACATAGAGGTGGCCCTCGAGGTCGAAGGCCAAGCCTTGCGGATGCCGCAGCGACGACGCGAATCGGGTCACCGCCCCCTCTGGCGTGAGCTTGGCGAGCGCCTGCTTCGCGCGATCCTCGGGGAGGTCCAGCTCCGTGGCGCTGGCGAACAGCGCGCTGAGACGGTCGATGGCCAGCCCGACCGGCTTCTTGATCCGCTCGGCCGGCCCGAGTCGGTCCGGCGGGCCCGCGCTCCCATCGGGGCGGATCGCGATCTGGAAGATGACTCCGTCGCCAGCGGGCTTGCCCGCCTGCCCACGCGTCGCGGCGTAGAGGACGTCACCGGCGACCGCGAGCCCTTCGAGCTGCCTCAAGCCGTCGGCGAACACCGCGAGGGCCCCGTCCGGGTGCCTCACGACGATCACGTCGGGCCTGTCCGACTCGTCGTCGGCGTCGGTGTCGGCCGCGGGGGGCGAGCGACGGGCGGCGACGAAGACGCGGCCGCGGGCGTCCACCGCGAGCCACCGAGGCTGGACGAGCCCGGACACGACGCGCGCCCGCCCGCCGCCGGGCTCGATCCGGAGGACCCGTCCCGCGCGCTCCTCGGCGACCAGCAGGGCGCCGGTCGGCTCGAAGGCGAGGCCGATCGGGCGCTCGAGCCGGTCAGCGATGACGGCCCGGCGGCGATCGGGAGCGATGCGCGTCACCGTCCCGGCGGTCCGATCGGCGACGAAAACGTTGCCGGCCGCGTCGATCGCGATGCCGCGCAGGTCCTGGAAGCCATCGGCCCAGATGTCCACGCGCGCCAGCGGCGAGTCGAGCGGCGGCTCCGGATGGCTCGCCGACGGGGCGAGACCGGCGAGCACCAGCGCCGCGAGGGTGCGCCAGCGCCGCGGGACCGGGCGGCTCGAGACACGGGAGCGGGGCCACATGCGCAGGCTCGATCGGCGAGAACCGTGCCGACTCCGCGGGCCGAGTCCATCGCCGCCTTTTCACGGTCTTAGGACGATCCGTGGCCCCGGCGGCGTCCGCGAGTGCCCGGGGACCAGGGCACTGTGACCATTGGCGTGTGGTGCACTCCCACTTGACATCCCGCGATGTTTCCCCGAGCCTGACGGTTACCGATGACGACGCTGCTCGCTCCCGCCGGAAGCCCCGAAGCGCTGGCCGCCGCCCTCGAGGCCGGCGCGGACGCGGTCTACGTGGGTCTCAAGGGCTTCAGCCGGGGCGGGGCTCGCGGAGAGCTGGACTGGGACGAGCTGGAGGACGCCGCGCGGCGGGCGGGGGCCCGGCGCGCGGAGATCCAGGTCGCGGTCAACACGATCCCGAAGCCCCGCGAGCGCGCGGCGCTGCTCGATCGGGTGCCCCGCCTGATGGAGCTCGGCATCCGGACGCTGATCGTCAACGACCCCGGGATCCTCGTCACGCTCCGCCGCCGGTTCCCCGATCTGTCGCTGACCGCGAGCATCGGCTGCGGCGCCCTGACCGAGGCGGACGTCGCCTTCTTCAAGGCGATCGGCGCGTCCGCGGTCGTCCTGCCCGGGACGATCGGCCCCGCCGAGGCGGAGGCGTGCTGCCGCATGGGCGGCATCACCGTCGAGGTCATGCTGCACATGGTCGAGGAGTTCATCCTCCTCGGGAAGTGCTGGATGCCCAGCTACGTCCACCTCAAGCCGACGGCGCTTCCCGGCTCTCTCGACGGCCAGCGGCAGACCGGCAGCATGAAGCGCGGCGGCGTCGGCGCCTGCTTCAAGATCTGCCAGCAGCCGTGGCGGCTCGAGAACGGCGACCACGCCGAGGTGCAGTTGCTGCCCGGCCGGCAACTGAGCCGGATCGGGGACGTGGCGGAGTACATGGCGGCGGGCGTCGGCGCGCTGAAGCTGCAGGGACGAAGCCTGCCGCCCGCGCTGCTCGCGCCCCTGGTCGGACGCTACCGGAGCGCGATCGACGCGGCGCGCGCCGGCTGGCGCCCGCAGAGGTATCCGGAGCCGGTCCTGCCCGCCGGGTGGACCGTGGTGGGGCGATGACGACCGTCGAGC
>JACQCN010000123.1 GCA_016201575.1 Candidatus Rokuibacteriota bacterium
CCGTCGGAGCAGCGGCCCCAGGTCCTCCGGGGCGCGGTGGATCAAGACCCGCGCCTCGAGGCCGCTGCCGATGGCGCCCTGCTGCCGCGCCGCCTCGAGCGCCTTGGCCACCTCGCGCCGCACCTCGAGGAGCCGGTCCCACTCGCGCTCGAGCCGCTCGTCGAGCCATTCGCGCGGCACCTCGGGGAACAGATCGAGGTGCACGCTCTCGCGGGACCGCCCCGGCAGGTGGCCCCACGCCTCCTCCGACGTGAAGGTCAGGATCGGCGCCATGAGCCGGGCCAGCGCGCTGAAGATGTCGTGGCACGCGGTCTGGGCGGCCCGGCGCCGCGGGTCGTCGGCGGCGAAGGTGTAGAGCCGGTCCTTGACGATGTCGAGGTACTGCGCGGAGAGGTCGACCGCGCAGAAGTTGTGGACCGAGTGGAACACGGTGTGGAAGGAGTACTCCGCGTACGCCTTCTCCACGCGGGCGACCAGCCGGCCCAGCCGCGCCAGGATCCAGCGGTCCACCTCGTCGAGCCGCGCGTAGGACTGGCGGTCGCGCGCGGGCTCGAAGTCCGCGAGGTTGCCCAGGAGGAACCGGTAGGTGTTGCGGATGCGCCGGTAGGCGTCGGCGAGCCGGGTCAGGATCTCCTCCGAGAGCCGGATGTCCTCCGTGTAGTCCTCGGCCGCCGCCCAGAGCCGCAGCACCTCGGCCCCGTACTTCGGGATCAGCTCCTGCGGCGTCACGTAGTTGCCCACGGACTTGGACATCTTGCGCCCCTCGCCGTCGACCACGAAGCCGTGGGTCAGGACGCTGCGGTAGGGCGGCGCGTCGCGCGTCCCCACCGCCTCCAGCAGCGAGGATTGGAACCAGCCCCTGTGCTGGTCCGAGCCCTCGGCGTACATGTCGGCCGGCCAGCGCAGCTCGGGCCGCGTCTCCAGGACCGCGGCGTGACTGCACCCGGAGTCGAACCACACGTCGAGGATGTCCGTCTCCTTGGTGAACTCGCTCCCGCCGCACTTGGGGCACAGGGTCCCGGGCGGGAGGAGCTCGGCCGCCGCGCGCGCGTACCACTCGTCGGCGCCGCGGCCGTCGCGGAAGATCCGGGCGACGTGGTCCACGATCGCCTCGTCGAGGAGCAGCGCCTCGCAGCGCCGGCAGTAGAAGGCCACGATGGGCACGCCCCAGACCCGCTGGCGCGAGATCGTCCAGTCCGGCCGGTACGCCACCATGTTGTAGAGACGCTCCGCTCCCCAGGGCGGGATCCAGCGCACCTCGCTCGTGATCGCCTCCAGGGCCCGCGCGCGGAGCCCGTTGGCCTCGAGCGAGATGAACCACTGCTCGGTCGCCCGGAACAGCGTCGGGTTCTTGCACCGCCAGCAGTGCGGGTAGGTGTGGGTGAGCGGCATCGAGGCCACCAGCGCGCCGACCGCCTTGAGGCGCTCCACGATCTTCGGGTTTGCCTCCCACACCGTCAGGCCCGCGAAGTGCTCGACCCCGGGGGTGAAGCGGCCGTCGTCGTCGACGGGGTTGTAGATCTTGAGGCCGACCTTCCGCCCGAGCTCGTAGTCCTCCTCGCCGTGCCCGGGCGCGATGTGGACGAGCCCCGTGCCCGTGTCCATCGCCACGAAGTCGGCGCCCACGATCTTGCCGGTGCGGTCGATCCACGGGTGGCGGAACTCGAGGCCTTCCAGCTCGTGGCCGGGCAGCGTGGCCACGACCGCCGCGTCGGCGAGCCGGACGACGCTCTGGAAGGCGAGCGCCAGCTTCTGGGCCACGATCAGGGTCTCGCCGCCCGCCTGCAGCGCGACGTACTCCTCGGCGGGATTCACCGCCACCGCCAGGTTCGCGGGCAGCGTCCACGGCGTCGTCGTCCAGATCACCACCGACGGCTTCGGCCAGCGGTCGGTGAGGAGCGGGAACTTGACGTAGACCGACGGCGTCCGCTGCTCCTCGTACTCGACCTCGGCCTGGGCCAGCGCGGTCTTGCAGTACATGCACCAGTGAACGGGCTTGAGGCCCTTGTAGACCGCGCCGCGCCCGACGAAGCGCCCGAACTCGCGCGCGATCACCGCCTCGTAGGCGGGCGCCATCGTGAAGTACGGGTTGTCCCAGTCGCCGAACACGCCGAGCCGCCGGAAGTCGCTCCGCTGGATATTGATCCACCTCTCAGCGTAGTCCCGGCACTTCTGCCGCTTGAGGACCGGGTCCATGGCCTTGCGGACGTCGATCGACGCGGTGTCGAGGCCCAGCTCCTTGTCGACCTGGTGCTCGATGGGCAGGCCGTGGCAGTCCCAGCCGGGCACGTAGACGGCGTTGGCGCCGGCCATCGTGCGCGACTTGACGATAATGTCCTTCAGGATCTTGTCCAGAGCCGTGCCCATGTGGATGTGCCCGTTGGCGTAGGGCGGCCCGTCGTGGAGGATCCAGAGCGGCCGGTCCGCGGCGGCGGCGCGAAGCATGCCGTAGATGTCCATCGCCGCCCACCGCTCCAGCATCGCGGGCTCGGCCCGGGGGAGGTTGGCCTTCATGGGGAAGGCCGTTTTCGGTAGGTTTAGCGTGGTCTTGTAGTCCATTGGCGCAGGGCGCCATGGTAGCACAGCCGCCATGGCGCCGCATGCGATCCATCCCGTCCGGCGCGCTCCGGGGCCGCCGGGCGGAGTCCGTTACTTGGGGCTGAGGGTGACCTGGCCGGCGGCGCTGTCGATCGTGACCTTGAACCGGTCGAGGAAGTCGCGCCCGAGCAGGCCGTCGCTGTTGGGGTCGTTGATGTCGTGGGCGATGACCATCATCTTGCCGACCTTCGAGTTGCCCACCTGCAGCGACTCGATGTCGAACGCCTCGACCTTGGCGTCGCCGGTGGCGCCGCGGATCTTGCCCGAGGCGATCGCGGCCTTCGTCGACACGCCCGCCGCCACGAGGGCCCGCTCGGCGATGACGGTGCCGTCGGCGCCCGTGTCGAGGATGAGCCGCACGCTCGCGTTGCCGTTGATCTTCGCCGTCACGTAGATCGGCTTGCCCGGCGTGAACTGGAGCACCGTGTCGCCACCGTCGCCCGGGGCGGCCGGCACGGCCGTCGGCGCGGTCTGGACGCGGAGCCGCGTGGCAGCGGTGCGGAACCGCTCGGGAATGCTGTCGAGACCTTCGGAGTAGTGGGAGTTCCCCTGATCGTCGACCCAACGGTACATCTGGGCCGCGGCGGGAGCCACGCCGGGGATCAGAACGGCGATGAGCACGACCACCCCAAGGGTGGGCCGAGCCATAATCCCATCATACCGCACAGCGGACCAGCTCGTACACGACCATCGTGTCGGCCCCGGCCACCTCGTTGTGCTCGAGGTGCACCGAGTAGATCGACCGGTAGCGGGCCGGCATCGCGGAAAGCCGCGGGAACCAGGCCGGGAAGATGATCAGGTACTCCGGGCACTGCTCCTCCACGTACCGGATCACCCCCGCCTCGCCGTCGCGACGGTAGGGACGGATGTCGGGCGTCACCAGGCCCATCAGGTCGAGGACGTGGCGCCGCGACACGAACGCGATGGCGCCGATGTCGTTGACGGCGAGCCGCGCCGCCGTCGGCGTGTTCCGCGCCACCCAGTGGCCGAGGTGGACCTGCATGGCGTTGATGTTCTGGACGCCCCACGCGTAGCGCGCGCTCGCCGGGACCAGCAGGCCGAGCGCGATCGCGAGATAGACGACCCGGAGCGCGACGCTCCGCCGCAGCGCGAGCCCCCAGAGGACGGCCATGGCCAGCGGCAGCAGGTGGATCGAGTAGCGCCCCTCCTGGAAGCCCGGCCCGCGATACGGGGCGAGGAGCGCCATCGCCAGCGGATGCAGGACGAGGGCCAGGCCGGGCCAGATCCACGCGCGCGCAGGAGCCAGTGCGTGCCCCAGAGCCACGCCACCCATTCCCCGAAGAACTGCCCCGGGCGGTCGAGCAGCGCGCGATGGAGCGGCTCGGGGCGGCCCTCGAGCCAGCCGATCAGCCCGCCCTCGATCTTGGCGGCGGCGGTCGCCGGCAGCGGCGTGCCCGCGGTCGCGAGGGAGAACCACACCGCGGGCGCCAGGACGATCGCGGTGACGCCAGCGAAGACGGTCACGCGTCCGAGCGTCACCGGGCGTGCGACCAGCAGCAAGGGCACCAGCAGGGCGGCCTCCGGGCGGGCGAGCACGGCGAGCGCGGCGAGGAGCGCCGTCCAGCCCGTCCGCTCGCGCGCGTGGGCGAGGAGCGCGGCCGCCACCAGGAGCGCGACGAGCGCCACCTCCATCCCCGAGAGCGCGCCCCACGCGACGGGCCCCGCCCAGAGGAGCGCGACGGCCGCCACCCGGGCCGGCGCGCGGTCGGCCCCGAGGGCGAGGACCAGGCGGCGGGTCAGGAGGGCGGCGCCGAGCGTGCAGGCGATCCCGAGCCCCTTCACCACCCACAGCGTCGCGCCGCCGAGCGAGACGCCGGCCGCCAGCAGCAGGGTCCAGAACGGCGCCGTCGATCCGGCGACGGGCGTGCCGGGGTTGTACGAGAAGCCCGCGCCCTCGGCGATGTTGCGGGCGAAGTGGAGGTGGATCCAGGGGTCGTCGAGCGGGAGCCCGGGCGCCCCCGCGATCGCGTGCTCGCGCAGGAGGTAGATTGAGAGCGGGACGGCGGCGGCGGCGATTACGAGCGCGTCATCGCGCAGCGCGGCCAGCACGAAGCGGCCTTTCCCGGACGATCGTGTAGCCCGCGTACTGGACCGGGCGCGGCCCGAGCCGCAGCACGTAGAGGTAGCGGCCGTAGGGCAGCTCGATCTCGGTCAGGCCCGCCGCCTTCGGCATCGCCGGGGTCCAGTGGTCGACGAACCACACGAGCTGGCGCACGCGCGCGGGCACGCGGATCTCGCTCTCCGGCCGCGGCAGGATCGTCGAGGCGAGCTGCGGTGAGTAGAAGGCGTGCTCCTCGCTGTCGACGGTGAGCTGGAAGATCGGGTACTCGGCGAGGTAGAACATCGCGTGCCGCAGCCACGGATACGAGCGCGGGTTGCCGAGCTCGGTCACGATGGCGGTGTCGGCGGGCTCGTACATCCCGCGGATGGCGTCCACGAACGTGCGGACGATCGCCTCGTGCTCCTGCAGGGCCGCCGCCGTGCGGCTCCAGATCCAGTCGTTCGCCTCCTCGTTGACGAGCCGGTGCCAGGCCGCGGCGTTCGCGTCGAACTCGAGGGGGGCCGGGCGCGCGCTGACGAAGAAGGAGCCGTCGATCAACACGATCACCAGCACGACCGCGGCCGGCGCGACGAGCCGCGCGCGCGCGTCCGGGCTCTTGCGGGCGTAGTCCGACACCGTGACGAGGAGCACCCGCGCGAGCAGGATGACCAGCGCCGGCAGGAAGGTGAGCACGTAGCCCGCCTGGCCGAAGTGGACGAACGTGTAGACGAGCACGGGCGGAAGCGTCCACACCAGCAGGAAGCGCTCGGCCCGCCCCCAGCCGTGGCGGCGCGCGTAGAGCGGGATCGCCAGGAGCGCGAGGGCCAGCGGCCCCAGGCCCACGATGACGGACTCCAGCACGTAGCGGGCCTGGGCGAGGGTGACGTCGACGCTCGCCAGCCCCACCGTGGTCGGCCGGACCATCGAGTCCGCGAGCCGGAGCGAGACGCCGAGATAGCGGCCGAGCCCACCCGTGAGCCAGACCATGGGCACGAACCAGGACAGCGCGGCCGCCGCGGTCAGCAGGAGCCCGCGGACGACCGGGCGCCAGGGACGCGCGCCCCGCGCGGTGGCGAAGAGCCAGAGCGGGAAGAGGAGGAGCACGATCGACTGGCGCACGCCGCCGGCGAGCCCGAGCCAGACCCCGGCCACCTCGGCGCGGCCGGGCGAGCCGTCGAGGGCCCGGTAGGCGAAGTAGGCCAGCGTCGAGGCGATCAGGGCCTCGCCCGCGTAGGTGAGGCCGACGGCGCCGTAGAACCAGAAGAGGGGGCTCACGGCCAGGAGCGTGGCCGACACCATCGCGGTCGGCCGGTCGTAGATCGCCCGGGCCAGGAAGTACACCGTGAAGGTCGTGAGGCCGCTGAACACGACGGCCAGCGTGACGTAGGTGGCGTTGGGATCGGCGAGCCAGGCGTCCAGGAGCCGCCCCATCAGCACGTAGAGGATGTAGCCCGGCGGATGAGGCTGGTGCTTGGCGATGTCGTACTCCTTCAGCGCCAGCGCGAACTGCACCGCGTCCCAGTTGTAGAGCATCCGGGTGCGGTACGGGAGGCGGGAGAGGACGGTGACGAGCGAGAGCCCGACCGAGAAGACGAGGTCGTGGCGCTCGATCCCCCGGTTCATGGCAAGGCTGGAGTATACACCCCCCGGACGGGGGGTTTACGGGGCCGGGCGGGCGAGGTCCGCGGCGCCGACGACGCCGCTCCAGTCGCCGAGCGCGGCGCGGCGCACGCGGAGCACGAAGCGGGCCATCGCGGTGGTGAGCCGGCTCACCCCGGCGGCGACCGCGTCGAACAGCGCGGGCACCGTCTCGATCACGCCGCCCCCGAGCACGAGGACCTCGGGATTCACGAGCGTGACGTAGTTCGCGGGCGACAGCGTCAGCGAGCGCTCGAGGTCGCCCCACAGCTCGCGGGCGCAGGCGTCGCCGGCGGCGGCCGCCTCGAAGACCAAGCGGGCGGTGAGGCGCGCGGGATCGGCGCCGGTCACGGCCCGCAGCGACGTGGGGACGCCGCGCTCGAGCCCCGTGGCGAAGCGTCGCTGGAGCCCGCTGCCCGACGCGTACTGTTCCATGCAGCCGCGCTGGCCGCACGGGCAGAGCAGGCCGTCGGGGACGACCTGGGTGTGTCCAACCTCGCCCGCCGCGTTGCCGGCCCCGCGCCAGAGCGCGCCCTCGAGCACCGCGCCCGAGCCGACGCCGGTCCCGACGAAGACGGCGACGAGGCTGCTCGAGCGGGCGCCGGCGCCGAAGCGGAACTCGCCCCACGCGGCGGCGCGCACGTCGTTGTCCACCCACACGGGCGCGCGCACGGCCTGCGCGATCTCGGCGCGCAGCGGGACGTTCTCCCAGCGGAGGTTGGGGGCGAAGACGACGGCCTGGGTCTCGGGGTGGATCTGGCCGGCGCACGCGATGCCGATCGCGCGGATGGCGTCGCTCCCGGCCGACAGGTCGCTGATGACGCGCGTGAGGGTGGCGAGAACTGCCTGGGGGCCGCGCTCGGCCTCGGTCAGGGACTCGCGCCGGGCGAGCACTCGACCGTCGGCGCCGACCAGGCCCGCGCGGATGCGCGTGCCACCGAGGTCGACACCGATCGTGGGTGAATCGGCTACGCCTTCTTCTCCTCTTCCTTCTTGGCCGCGGCCGTGGTGTCGTCCTTGGAGGCGTCGGTCACGCCCTTCTTGAACTCCTTCACGCTCGAGCCAAGCGACCGCGCCAGCTCAGGCAGCCGGTTCGCCCCGAACAAGACGAGCACGATCACGAGGATCAGCAGCAGCTCCTGGTAACCCAGTCCAAACATGGACCCACCCCTTTCTCGATGCGCCCCTCACCTTAACCCGCTCCTACCCCCCGCGCAAGACCCGTCTTTCGCCGACACGCTGGGTGATCCGCTGCGCGTCGAAGTACTCGAGAAGCGGGATCGCGTACTTGCGCGAGACGCCGAGGAGGTCCTTCACGTCGCCCGGCGCGATCTCCTTCTTCTCGCGGAGCAGCGCGACCACCTTGTCCTCGATCGCCTTGAGCGCCGCGGCGTGGAAGTAGAGCGACTCCTTGACCCGGACCAGCCGCCGGTCGACCACCAGGAGCTGGAACAGCTCGTCCTCGGGGTTCTCGGGCGTGGGGGGCGCCGCGCCCGCGGCGCGGAACTCCGCCTCGATCCGGTCGACGGTCTTCTGCTGCTCCGGGGTGAGGCGGACCGCGTGCGAGGCCGCGCGCACCTTGTCCCGCTCCGACTTCACCGCGCCCGCGGCCTCGAGCGCGGCGAGGACGTGGCCGAAGACGCGCTCGTCGGCGGCGCCGGCGCGGCCGCGCAGCTCCTCCCGGGAGATGCCGATCTTGAGGGGGTTCTTCGCGTGGAACTCGTCGAGGATCCGCCGGACCTCGGCGCGCAGCCGTTCTCGCGTCTCCCGGTGGACGAACCACTCGCGGTCGACGGCCAGGATGGTCCCGGCCGCCTGGAGCTGATCCAGGAGCGCGCGCAGGCGCTGCGGACCGAACGGCACGCGGCCGGCCAGCGCCTCCAGGCGCGCCCCCGCGGCGCCCGCGTTGCGGACGTGCTCCTCCAGCACCTCCGCCTCGCTGCCGCGCTCGAGCACGGTGAGGTGGGCCAGGAGCGCCGGCGCCTTCCGCTTGAACCGGGGCGGGCTCACGTCGAGCAGCGTGCCGCCGCCGATGGTCACGATCGGCGAGTAGGACCGGATCACGAATCGGTCGCCCGGCAGCGCCACCAGCTCCCGCTCGAGCCGGAACCGGGCGTAGGCCGACTCGCCGGGCGCCAGCTCCGCCCGGTCGAGCAGGAGCACGCGCGCCATGATCTCGCTCGTTCCCGTGTGAAACCGCACGCGGTCGCGGGTCTTGATGGGTCGGGGCGCGTCCTTCAGGAGCTCGAGGGTGCCGTCGACCAGTACCGTGGCCACGAGCGTGCCCGGCGCGCCCACGACATCGCCGCGCTCGATCGCCGCGCGGTCGACACCCTGGAGGTTGACGGCGGTCCGCTGCCCGGCGAGCCCCTCGGGGACGGGGTGCCCGTGGACCTGCAGGCCGCGGATCTTCGCCTGGAGCCGGCGCGGGTACACCTCGACGCGGTCGTCGACGGCGAGGCGCCCCTCGGTGAGCGTGCCCGTCACCACCGTGCCGAAGCCCTTGACCGTGAACACGCGGTCGATGGGCAGGCGCGGCAGCTTGTCGGTTGCCTTGGGCGGCACGGCGCGCGCCAGCTCGGCGAGCCGGGCCCGGAGCTCGGGCAACCCGTCGCCCGTCTTCGACGAGACGGCGAGGATCGGGGCGCTTTCGAGGAACGTCCCGCGGGCGAGCGTGGCGGCGTCGTCCGTGACCAGCTCGAGCCAGTCGGGCTCGACGAGGTCGCGCTTGGTGAGCACGATCAACCCGGACTTGATGTGGAGCAGCGAGCAGATGGCGAGGTGCTCGCGCGTCTGCGGCATCACGCCCTCGTCGGCGGCGATCACCAGCATCGCGACGTCGATCCCGCCCACCCCGGCCAGCATGTTCTTGACGAACCGCTCGTGGCCGGGGACGTCGACGATCTCGATCGTGAGGCCGTCGGGCTCCTCCAGGTAGGCGAAGCCGAGATCGATCGTGATGCCCCGCGCCTTCTCCTCGGGCAGGCGATCGGTGTCGATGCCGGTCAGCACGCGCACGAGCGCGGTCTTGCCGTGGTCGATGTGGCCCGCGGTGCCCACGACTATATGTTTGCGGGGGCCCCGAAATGGCCCCCGCACTCCCCCATTTTCGGGTCTCGATTCGCCCGGAGGGCGAATCGCTTCGGCGGACCCGCGCCCCCGCACTCCCCCGGTCTCGCGTTCCGATTCGCCCGGCGGGCGACTCGCCCCGGCGGACAACCGCGCCCGCACTCCCCCGGTCTCCCGCCCCGATTCGCCCGGCGGGCGACTCGCCCCGGCGGACAACCGCGCCCGCACTCCCCCGGTCTCCCGCTCCGATCCGGACACGCGCTCCGGCACTCCCGCTCTCGCCTGACTCGATTCGCCCGGCTGGCTCATCGCCCGGCCTACAGCGCGGAGAGGACGCGGGCGAGGTCGGGGATCTGCTCGGGCAGGACGGTGCGGCAGTCGAGGAGCAGCCGGTCGTCCTTGATCCGTCCCATGACGGGCGGCTCCGCGCGCCGGAGCCGGTCGTCGAGGTCCTGGGCCGGCAGCGCCGCTGTGCCGACCGCGAGCGCAGCCGTCGGCAGCTCCACCGTGGGCAGGGCGCCGCCGCCGACCTGTGACTGGTCGTCCTGGACCGCGGCCCCGAGGCGAGCGACCTGGGCGGACGGGAGCCGGGCCAGGAGGCTCTCCGCCCGGCGCCGGATCGACGCGAGCGGCTCGATGAGCATCTGGAGCGTCGGCACCGTCTCGCGGGCCGTCCCCGCCTCGTAGGCGTAGAGCGTCGCCTCGAGCGCCGCGATCGTGAGCTTGTCGATGCGGAGCGCGCGGTTGAGCGGGTTCTTCTTGAGCCGGGCGAGCAGCTCCTGCCGGCCGACCACGATCCCGGCCTGGGGTCCGCCCAGGAGCTTGTCGCCGGAGAAGGTCACCACGTCCACGCCGGTTCCCACGACCTCCGGGACCGTGGGCTCGTAGGGGAGGCCGACGTCGCGCAGGTCCACGAGCGAGCCCGATCCGAGGTCCTCCATCACGGGGATCCCCCGCTCGCGCGCGAGCCCCACCAGCTCCCGGGAGGACACCTCCGCGCTGAACCCCACGACGCGGTAGTTCGAGGGATGGACCTTCAGGATCAGGGCCGTCTCCCGGCCGATGGCGGCGGCGTAGTCTTCGAGGTGCGTGCGGTTCGTGGTGCCGACCTCGCGGAGGACGGCGCCGCTCCTGAGCATGATGTCCGGGATCCGGAACTCGCCGCCGATCTCGATCAGCTCGCCCCGGGAGACGACGACCTCCTTGCCGCGGGCGAGGGTCTCGAGGGCCAGGAGCACGGCGGCGGCGTTATTGTTGACGACCAGCGCGTCCTCGGCGCCGGTGAGCCGGCGCAGCAAGCCCTCGACGTGGCAGTAGCGCGAGCCGCGCTTCTTCTCGGCGAGGTCGATCTCGAGGTTCGAGTAGCCGGCGGCGACCAGAACCAGGCGCTCGAGGGCGAGCGGCGACAGGAGGGCGCGTCCGAGGCCGGTGTGCAGCACGACGCCGGTGGCGTTGATCACGGGACGGAGCGAGAAGGCGCCGCGGGCCAGCGCGTCGACCACGCGCTGGGCCAGCGCGTCCGCGCCAACCTCCGCCGCGCCGCCGTGCAGCGCCCGCCGCCGCTCGACCGCGAGCACCTCGCGCACGCAGGCGGTCAGGCGAGCGCGCGGAATCGCGTCCAGCTCCGGCCGGCCCTCGATCTCCCGCACGAGCTGGTCCACCGAGGGCAGCTCGCGCAGCCGGGCGCGCCCGTCAGCCTTCACGGAGGGCCGCCTCCACCTTCGCGCGCACCTTCGCGATCACGTCGGCCGCCTCCTGCCGGAGCGCGTGGGCCGGCACCTTGTCCGTCCGTCCGAGCCGCCGCACCGCCTCCTCCGTCAACCCCGCCCACAGCTCGTCGAGGTCGGCCGGCGAGAGCCCCTGCCCCCGCAGCGCCGCCACCCACTCGCGCGCCAGCTCCTCGATCAGCCGGTCGCGCTCCGACGCGAGGCGGCGGGCCTTCCGGATCAGCTCGGCGAGCTTGGGCGGCATGCTAGCGCTTCACCACCGCCCGCACGGCGTCGAGCAGGTTGGCCTCGAAGCGCCCGGTCGACGCGCACTGGAAGACGGGCGCCGACTTCAGCTTGCCCGAGGTCCCCTTGCGATGGGCCTGCGTGCGCATCTTCGAGTTGATGGTGACCTCGGTCTCGTCGCCGTTCGGCTGCGCGAAGACGGTGAAGGAGACGAGCGCCTCGCCCTCCACCCGCTCGCTGCCGAAACTCCCGCAGTCGGCATAGAGCCCGATCGGCGTCACCACCTCGTCGGTCGAGATCACCCCGGAGTCGCGCGCGACCGCGCGCAGGGGCAGGTTCTCCTTGGCCAGCGACGTGATCAGCGCCCGCCAGGTCGAGTCGTACGGCGCCGCCACCTGCTCGCGGTAGGGCGGCGGCAGGATCGGCGAGACGTGCGGGCGGGCGCAGCCCGCCAGCACCAGTCCGGCGACCAGGGCCGGGCCGAGGCTACCGCGGATGATGGTCGATTCCCCGGTAGGCAGCGATGAAGCGGGTGACCCTCGCCTCGTCGAGGTCATCGAACTGATCGATCCGGCCCCATGCCGTCAGGGCGATTTTACTCTTCATCCCCGGGTAGGGCGCCAGGATGACCTGCTTGTCGTAGCGCTGGACGATGGCCTTGAGCTTCGCCGCGACGTCCGGGCACTCGCAGCCGTACTGGACCATGACGCCGCCGTCCTCGAGGTTGTGGACCTGCAGCTCCTTGGCGATCGGTGTCGTGTGGACGCCCCACGGCGCGATGTACGGCAGGTGCGGGCCCGACGTGGGCGGGTCCGTCGAGTAGGAGACATGGGGCGTCGACTCGGACTGGATGTGCAGGTTCCCCTGGCTGGCGATCGCCACACCCGGCTGGACCGCCGCTGCGCGATACGCGAAGTAGCCCAACACCGCGACGGCGACGATCCCCACCGCAGCTCCCGCCGCCCACATGCGCCGCTGGCGAGCGCGACGCATCACCCGGCGCTCCTGCTCCTTCACCTTGGCCATTCGTCTCTCCAGTGGCGGAAGCGTATGGGAGTCGAACCCATCGACCGTTTGTCTAGAACGGTCCACCGGATTTGAAGTCCGGGAGGCCCACCGGGATCCTAGACGCTTCCAGCTCCGTAACTGCCCCTGAATGAAAGCGTTTCAGTGTACCACCCCGCGGCCGGGTTGCCGTCATCGCCCCGGAAGGCGCCGTGACAAGCCGCCACGGCAGGCGCACAGTCCGACCCGACCCACCACCTGAACCGTACCGGCCGCGCACTTTCCCGAGTCTCTCGGCGCCCCGGGCGACGATCCGGGAGAGAGGAGGCAACCCATGTCGCAGCCATCACTGTACGAACGTCTGGGCGGCGTGTACAGCATCGCCACGGTCGTCGACGACTTCGTCGACCGGATCATGGAGGATCCGAAGCTGAACTCGAATCCCCTCGTGGACGAGGCGCACCACCGCGTGTCGCGGGCGGGCTTCAAGTACCTGGTCACCGAGATGGTGTGCTGGGCCACCGGGGGCCCGCAGCAGTACACGGGCCGCTCGATGAGCGACTCTCACGCGCACCTGAAGATCACGAGCCCCGAGTGGACCGTCTTCCTGGCCGACTTCCAACAGACCCTCGACAAGTTCAAGGTGCCCGCGCCGGAGCAGCGCGAGCTGTTCGCGATCGTCGAGAGCACGCGGAAGGACATCGTGGCCGGGTAGCGGGGCGAGACCGATGCGGCGAGAGAGCGGGCGGCCGGACCTAGCGCAACCCGTCCTCGTCCTCCGGGAGACCCAGTACGCGAGCATGCGCCACGCCTAGGCGGCCGGACCTAGCGGAACCCGCCCTCGTCCTCCTCCCGGGCCAGAGAGGGGATGTTGGCGATCCGGATGCGATCGCCAGGCCGGATGCGGTCCAGGGAGGCGAGCTTGTTCCACCGGACCCGGGTTGAGGGAGTTGAGCGTCTCCAGCGAGACGCCGGCGGTCCGTGACAGCCGCCGGAGATCGGTCCTGGGCGGTACCTTGACGGTCTCGAACCGCCGCGGCTCGAGCGCCGGGATCTCGAAGCCGTACCGGTCGGGCTCTCGCCCGATCAGCGTCACGGCCTGGATCGCGGGGACGAAGTCCTTGGTCTCGGCCCGGAGGTGGCGACTCCGGGCGAGCTCCCAGAAGTCGTTGGTCCTGGTCAGCCTGATGGCCCGCGCCACGGTCACCTCCCCGGCGTTGTAGGCCGCCTGGGCGAGGAACCACGAGCCGAACTGGTTGTAGAGGTCGCGGAAGTAGGCGGCAGCGGCGACCGTCGACTTCTCGGGATCGAGCCGCTCGTCCACCCACTGATCCACTCGCAGGCCGTAGTTGCGCGCGGTCTGGGCCATGAACTGCCAGAGGCCCTTCGCGCCGGCTCGGGAAACCGCGACGGGATTGAACCCGCTCTCGATCATGGCCGTGAAAGCGAGGTCCTCGGGCAGGCCGTGCTTGCGAAGGATGCTCCGGATCATCCCGAGGTACCGGCTCGAGCGCTCCAGCCAGAGCCCTATCACCTCCCGCCGGGCTCCGGTGAAGCGACGGAGGAAGTAGTGGATCCGGTCGTTGGAAACGACCGGGTACTCGGGGAACCCCTGCACCAGCGGCTTGACCCCGAGCGCGCCCTCGGAGACGCTCAGCCCGTCCGTCAGGACCGGGCCGCCGATCGTCATTTCGAGGGGGGCTGCGGGGGTGCGTTCTGAACTGGAACCAACCGAATCGAACCGCTGTTCTACCGACGTGGAAGGGCCGGAGGCCTCCGCCGGAGGTGGCGGGAGGTCGGCGTGCTCGACGATGGGCTCGGGGGAAGACACCTCCGCGCCGCTCAGTCCCGGAGTGGCCAGGACCAAGGTCAGCGAAAACGCCAGACGCCCGGGAAACCAGTTGGCTCGATGGGCCATAGGGCTATACAGATTAGCATCTTTCTACCACCGGAGGGGGAGGCGGTCAAACATGTTGACCCCGGGGTGACCGGGAGACTAGACAGAACTAGAGTGATCGCCGCCCTTATTACCAAAATCCCCCGATAGTTACGGAAGGGAGGTGCAGGAGAGGCTGACGGCGTGGGCGAGTAGTCGAACCTCGAATCAATAAACCATTGGAGGACTCATTTGAAGAAGGGACTCGCAGCGCTCCTAGCGGCAGTGTTCATGACCGGCCTCGCCGGGGTCGCCGTGGCCGACGAGAAGAAGGCCGAGGACAAAGCCCAGACCGAGAAGGCGACCGATAGCCACGCGAAGATGAGGGCCAGGAACGCCGCCGGGACCGTCAAGACGGCGGCCGCCGACAGCCTGGTGGTCGCCGTCAAGAAGGGCGACCTGACCTTCGCCGTCGACGACAAGACCATGATCAAAAAGGGCGGCCAGGCGATCACCGCCTCCGACATCAAGCCCGGCGACTCCGTCCACGTCCGGTACATGGAGCACGACGGCAAGATGGTCGCCCAGAGTGTGACCGTCAAGGGCGGCGGCACCGCCTCCAAGAACCCCTGCGCCTCCAAGAAGTAATCCTTCGTTAAACGCCGGCAGGGCATTGTCGCCCTGCCGGCGTGTGTCGGACCCACCCCTGTTCGAGCGCCGGCCCGCCGGCGCAACCCCGTTCTCGTGGGCGGCATCGGCGGGGGCCTCGACGGTCTCCCGCCGATTGGGGCTGAGAGCCTGTCGGAGTGACCGCCCTTTGAGCGCCGGCTCCGCCCGCGCAACCCGGGGGGAGGTTCGGAAGGGGGGCGGAGCCCCCTCCGAGTTTGTTAGGGGGTGGCGTCCTGCCGCATCATCTCCTCGATCACCCCGGTCAACCAGACGTTCCGGTCCGTCAGCTCCACGGTCGCCTCTTCGCCGCCGCTCACCGTGACCGGGAGCAGCCAGTAGCGGGCGGTCCGGTAGCCCACCATCGCCGGGCCGAGGTTGAACGTCTGCTTCTCCCCCTTCTTGGGCTTGCGGGGGGTGAGGGGGGTGGCGACCTCGTGCCGCGCCCACAGGATCCACTGCCCGGCGGGGACACCCGAGAAGGAGGCACGCCCCTCGGGCCCGACGAGGCTCGACTGGACCAGATCGGCGGCTCCCGCTTCCCAGACGGTCTGCTCGTAGGCCTCCTCCAGCCTCCGCACTTCCCGGGCCACTGCCCGGTATGCCGCCAGCGAGTCCCGCGCGTGGCCCTTGACCCGCTCGAGGTCCGCGATCAGCGCCTCGGAGTACGGGATCAGCGTCACCACGACCTGCTTGATGGGCAGGTCCGGCGCGTCCGGCTTGAGGCGCTCGGTGTAAGCGCGCACGCTCACCAGACCGATCCCGCCGCGGCGAGCCGCCGCCCGGTAGGAATCTACCGGGGGCGCCGGTGCGCCCAGCGCGACGGCGGTGGTCAAGACCGCCAGGACGACAGCGAGGATGACCCGCGTCATCGGCCGGCGGGGGCGGTGCGCCACCGGCGATGCAGCCAGAACCACTGCTCCGGCCAGCGGCGGATGATCGCCTCGGTTCGCCGGGCGCACTCGGCGGTCAGCTCGACGACCGCCGCCTCGGGCGAAAGCGCCGCGGGCACCGGGAGCGCCGGCTCGATCATGATCCGGTGTCGGCCGTCGGGCTCCCGGTGAATGA
>JACQCN010000006.1 GCA_016201575.1 Candidatus Rokuibacteriota bacterium
ACGCCCAACGCGATCGTCCGTCTCGAGTTCAACCTGCCCGGCGGCGGCCGGCCCGTCGCCATCACGTCGCTCGTGGAGCGCAACGACCCCGACGGCGTGGCCTTCGCGTTCGCCGACCTCTCGCGGTCCGGGTTCGCGCTGGTCCGGCAGGCGGTCGACGGGCTGCTCCTCCGGAAGAAGCTCTGGATCCTGGTGGTCGAGGACGATCCGCTCGTGGGCGAGGTGCTCGCGGACTACGTCGAGGCGGAAGGGCACGTGGCGATCCTCATGGCGGATGCCGAGAACGCCCTCGCCTACGCGATCCAGGACCCGCCCGACGCGATCCTGCTCGACCTCAGGCTGCCCGGCATGAGCGGCATGGAGCTCCTCGAGGAGCTCGTGCGGCGGGCGATCCGCATCCCCGTCGTCGTCATCTCGGGCTCGGCCGACCCGGACGCGCTGCGCTGCCTCAAGCTCGGCGCCCTCGACTACCTCCAGAAGCCCGTCACCATCGATCGGCTGCGCCTGGCGATCGACGCCCTGGACCTGAAGAGCCTCGAGCAGCGGCTGGCCGAGATCGACGTCTCCATAAGCCTCTGAACCCGCCCGCGCCCGGGCGCCCCTGAGGGCTTCCGGCGCAACTCGTCTGCTACAATCACGTTAGAGGCCGCCCGATCGGGCGGGCGCGCAAGTACCACCCCGATCTGAACAAGAGCAAGGGCGCGACGGAGCGCTTCAAGGAGATCAACGAGGCGAACGAGGTGCTCTCCGACACCGAGAAGCGGCGCCGCTACGACACGCTCGGCCCGGACTGGCAGCGGTATGCGCAGGCCGGGGCGGGCGCGGGAGGGCCGCAGGGGCCGTTCCCGGGCGGCTTCGGCGTGGAGTACTCGGGCGACCCCGGCGACCTCGGCGGCTTCTCGGAGTTCTTCCGCACGATCTTCGGCGACCTGGGGGCCCGGCAGACGGGCCGCCGGGGGGCGGACATCTTCGAGCAGTTCGGCGGCGGGCGCCCGGGCCGGACCGCGGGCCCGGCGCAGGGCCAGGACGTCCAGGCGTCGATCGAGATCTCGCTCGACGAGGCCTTCCACGGCGCGCGGAAGTCGTTCTCGCTCGAGCTGGAGGAGCCCTGCGCGACGTGCGGCGGGACGGGTCACGTCGACGGCCGCCCGTGCCCGACCTGCGGTGGCCGGGGCTGGCAGCGCGCGCGGCGTGACCTCGACGTCAAGATTCCCGCCGGCGTGCGGACCGGCTCGCGGGTGCGCGTGACCGGCGAGGGCGGGGGCGGCGCGGGCGGGCGCGGGGACCTCTACCTGTCGGTCCACGTGGCGGACCACCCGCTCTTCGAGCGGCGCGGCGACGACCTCCACCTGGAGCTGCCGATCACGGCGCCCGAGGCCGCCCTCGGCGCGACGATCGACGTGCCCACGATGAAGGGCAAGGTCTCGATGAAGATCCCGCCGGGGACGGGCAGCGGGCGCACGTTCCGGCTCCCGGGCTACGGGATGCCGCGTCTCAAGGGTGGCGGCGCGGGCGACCAGCTCGTGCGGGTCAGGATCGTGGTGCCGGCGAGCGTGACGGAGCCGGAGCGGGCGCTGTACGAACAGCTCAAGGCGCTGCGGATGGACAATCCGCGCGCGTATCTCGGGTGAGAGCACGTCGGAGGGGGCCTCGACGGCCCCCTCCGAAGCCCCCAGGACAGGGTGCGCCGGCGCTCGAACACCGGCGCCAGGGGGCGCGATTGGTTCACACGCTCTGAGAGGGACAGCATGGTCATCAGATTCGACAAGTTCACGGTGAAGGCCCAGGAGGCGGTCCAGGCGGCCCAGTCGCTCGCGGACCAGCAGAGCCACCAGGCGATCGAGCCCGAGCACCTGCTGCTCGCGCTGATCCAGCAGCAGGAGGGCGTGGTGGGGCCGCTGCTGGCCAAGCTGGGCGCCCCCGCCGACGCGATCCGGCGCCAGGTCGAGGCCGAGCTGGCCAAGACACCCAAGGTGCGCGGCGGCGCGGGCCAGTACGCGGGCGCGCGCCTCCAGGCCGTGTTCGAGCGCGCGCAGAGCGAGGCCGAGCGGCTGCACGACGAGTACGTCTCCGCCGAGCATCTCCTGATCGCCATCGCCCAGGACCGCGAGGGCGCGGCCGGCCGCGTGCTCGCCGCCAGCGGCGTGACCGCCGAGGCCATCTACAAGGCGCTCGTCGACGTGCGCGGCACCCAGCGGGTGACCGACCAGAACCCCGAGGAGAAGTACCAGGCCCTCCAGCGCTACTCGCGCGACCTGACGGAGCTGGCCCGGAAGGGCAAGCTCGACCCGGTCATCGGCCGCGACGAGGAGATCCGCCGCGTGATCCAGGTGCTGTCGCGGCGCACCAAGAACAACCCCGTGCTCATCGGCGAGCCGGGCGTCGGCAAGACCGCCATCGTGGAGGGGCTGGCGCAGCGCATCGTCGCCGGGGACGTGCCCGAGGGCCTGAAGGGCAAGCGCTTGGTCGCGCTCGACATCGGGTCCATCCTCGCCGGCTCCA
Organism: Candidatus Rokuibacteriota bacterium; assembly: GCA_016201575.1. Taxonomy (GTDB): domain Bacteria; phylum Methylomirabilota; class Methylomirabilia; order Rokubacteriales; family CSP1-6; genus AR9. The sequence goes on from JACQCN010000006.1 coordinate 2,503, forward strand.
AGTACCGGGGCGAGTTCGAGGACCGACTGAAGGCGGTGCTGAAGGAGATCACGGAGTCCGAGGGGCAGATCATCTGCTTCATCGACGAGCTGCACACGATCGTGGGCGCGGGCGCGGCGGAGGGGGCGGTGGACGCCGCCAACCTGCTCAAGCCCCAGCTCGCCCGCGGCGAGCTGCGGTGCGTGGGCGCCACCACGCTCGACGAGTACCGCAAGCACGTGGAGAAGGACCCGGCGCTGGAGCGGCGCTTCCAGCCGGTGACGGTCCGCGAGCCCTCGGTCGACGACACGATCGCGATCCTCCGCGGCCTCAAGGAGAAGTACGAGGTCCACCACAAGGTGCGGATCAAGGACGCGGCGCTGGTGGCGGCGGCGGTGCTCTCGCATCGCTACATCAGCGACCGCTTCCTGCCCGACAAGGCCATCGACCTCGTCGACGAGGCGGCCTCGCGGCTCCGGATCGCCATCGACTCCATGCCGCCCGAGATCGACGAGATCGACCGGCGCATCATGCAGCTGCAGATCGAGCGCGTGTCGGTCGCGCGGGAGACGGACGAGGTGTCGCGCGAGCGGCTGGCCCGGCTCGACGCCGAGCTGGCCGAGCTGCGGGAGAAGTCCACGGCCCTCAAGACCCAGTGGCAGGCCGAGAAGTCCGCCATCCTCCGGATCAGCAAGATCAAGGAGGACATCGAGGCCACCAGGCAGGCGATGGCCGACGCCGAGCGCCGGGGGGACCTGAACCGCGCCGCCGAGCTGCGCTTCGGCACCCTGCTCTCCCTCGAGAAGCAGCTCGAGACCGAGAACACGCGGCTGGCCGAGCAGCAGCGGGACGGCCACATGCTGCGCGAGGAGGTCGACGAGGAGGACATCGCCCAGACGGTGGCGAAGTGGACCGGGATCCCGGTGAGCCGCCTCCTGGAGGCCGAGGTCCAGAAGCTCGTGAAGATGGAGGAGCGGCTCGCGCAGCGGGTGGTCGGCCAGGAGGACGCGATCCGGGCCGTGTCCAACGCGGTGCGCCGGGCGCGGTCGGGCCTGTCCGATCCCGACCGCCCGATCGGCTCGTTCCTGTTCCTCGGGCCGACCGGCGTGGGCAAGACCGAGCTGGCGCGCGCGCTCGCGGAGTTCCTGTTCGACGACGAGCGGGCGATGGTCCGCCTCGACATGTCCGAGTACATGGAGAAGCACACGGTGGCGCGGCTCATCGGCGCCCCGCCGGGCTACGTCGGGTACGAGGAGGGCGGGCAGCTCACGGAGGCGGTGCGGCGGCGGCCGTACTCGGTCATCCTGTTCGACGAGATCGAGAAGGCGCATTCCGATGTTTTCAACGTGCTGCTCCAGCTTCTCGATGATGGTCGTCTCACCGATGGTCATGGGCGGACGGTCGATTTCAGAAACACGGTCGTGATCATGACCTCCAACCTCGGGAGCCACCTGTTCCGGGAGTACGAGAGCCCCGAGAAGGTCCGCCCGCTCCTCCTGGCCGAGCTGCGCAACGCGCTGCGGCCCGAGTTCCTGAACCGCATCGACGAGATCGTGATCTTCTCGCCGCTGCACCGCGAGCAGATCGAGAAGATCGTCGACATCCAGCTCGGGCACCTGAAGCGGCGGGTGGCCGACAAGCGGATCGAGCTGGAGGTGACCGACGCCGCCAAGGCCCTGCTGGCCCGCGAGGGCTACGACCCGACCTTCGGCGCGCGGCCCCTCAAGCGCACAATCCAGCGCCTGGTCCAGGACCCGCTGGCGCTCCGGCTGCTCCAGCGGGAGTTCGCCGAGGGCGACACCGTCACCGTCGACGCCGACAACGGGGACGTCGTCTTCCACCGCACGGTGGCCGCGGAAGTCGTCTGAGTCTATGTCGGAGGGGGCCTCGACGGCCCCTCCGAAGCCTCCCCCAGGGTCGGTTGCGCCGGCCAAGCCGGCGCCCGAACACGCGGCGCCCCCGGGCGCGATTGGTTTACACGCTCTGAGTTCGCCGGCCGCGCCGCCTCTTCGGGGCGGCGCGGCCTTTCCCTCCCGCCCCCTGTATCGAAACTGGCACGCTGACAGCGGCGCTGGCCCGGCTTAGAATCACGACGAAGGAGGCAGCGGGATGGCGGTGGTGCTGAAGCGGCGCCGATTCACGGTGGACGAGTATTACCGGATGGCCGAGGCCGGAATCCTGACCGGGGACGACCGGGTCGAACTCATCGACGGGGAGATCGTGGAGATGAGCCCGATCGGCAGCCGGCACGGCGGTCAGGTCAAGCAACTGAATGCCCTGTTCACCGCCCGCCTCGGCGCCCGGGCGATCGTCAGCGTCCAAGACCCGGTTCGGCTCTCCCCGCATTCCGAGCCGCAGCCTGATCTGGCCCTCCTCAGGCCGCGCGAGGACTTCTATCGTCGCTCGCACCCGGAGCCGGCCGACGTGCTTCTTCTCGTCGAGGTCATGGATACCACCGTCGAGATGGACCGCCGCGTCAAGGTGCCGCTCTACGCGCGCTCCGGGATCGCGGAGACCTGGCTCGTGGACGTCAACGCCGACCTGATCGAAATCTATCGTAGTCCGGGCCCCGACGGGTACCGGGAGGTTCGCGTCGTCCGCCGCGGCGAATCCCTCGTCATCACCGCCTTCCCCGACTGCCCGTTCGCCGTCGACGACCTGCTCGGCTGACCGCGCGCGTCCGGCGCAGCCGGGCTCCTCATTTGACACGTCGCGCACAGCGGCATAGAGTCGGTCCACGTGCCTACTAGTTTCCCGATCCGCTCGTCACGGAGGACCACGGCATGCCCGAGGAGACCAGTCGACCGATTCGTTTGAGCCGCCGCGGGTTCCTGCAGACCGCCGGAGCCGGGGTGGCCGGCGCCGGGATGCTCCTCGCGGAGGGCGCCAGCCAACCGGTCGCCGCCAAGCTGGACACGGAGTTCAACGGCCAGCTCATCGAGGGCGCCGGCGGCGTCAAGCTGTACGTGGAGCGGGCCGGCAGCCTCTCGAAGCCGCCCATCCTCTTCATCCACGGCTTCAGCCAGTGCCGGCTGTCGTGGGACCCCCAGTTCACGAGCGACCTGGCGGCGAAGTTCTACGTCGTGCGGATGGACATCCGCGGGCACGGCGCGTCGGACAAGCCCCCGGACCTCGCGGCCTACCAGAACGGGAAGAACTGGGCCGACGACGTCGACGCGGTGATCCGGACCTTCCGCCTCAAGCGCCCCGTGCTCGTGGGCTGGTCGTACGGCGGCTTCATCATCTCCGACTACGTGCGCCACTACGGGCAGCAGGGCATCGGCGGCATCAACTTCGTCGACGCCGCGACCGAGATCGGGTCCGACGAGGCGGCCCGGATGCTCGGCCCGGAGTTCCTGCCGCTGTTCCCGGGGCTGCTCTCCGACAACGCGGTCGACAGCATGGCCGCGCTCCAGAGCTTCGTGCGGATGCTCACCCACGAGCCCGTGCCCGCGCGCGACTTCTACTTCTACCTCGGCTTCAACGCCGCCGTGCCGGCCTACGTGCGCCAGGGGCTGGCGCAGCGCAAGCTCGACAACACGGACGTGCTGAAGTCGCTGACGGTGCCGGTGCTGATCACGCAGGGCCGCGAGGACAAGATCGTGCTGCCGGCGGCCGCCGACCACATCGCGCGGCAGGTGCCCAACGCCAAGCGCGCGACTTACGTGCAGTGCGGCCACGCGCCGTTCCTGGAGGTCGCGCAACAGTACAACCAGGACCTGGCGGAGTTCGTGGAAGCGGCCCGGCCGCGCCAGGGGTAGGTCAGTCGGAGGGGGCCTCGGCGGCCCTCTCCGATGCCCCCCAGAACCGAGTTGCGCCGGCGGAGCCGGCGCTCGAACACGGCGGAATCCTTCGGGGCCCGGCTGGCATCTCTTCCGACATGCGGCGACCGCGCCGGTTCTACCCCGCGCGGCGCTGGCCGGCTGGATCTTCGAGCGGCGGGGCAGCTACGCCCCGGCCTTCGTCTCGGCCGCCTGCCTCGCCTTGCTCGCCGCCGGCCTCACACTGGCGATCCGCGAGAAGCCACTCGCGCCCACGCCGACCGGGGCGCCGGTCCTCGCGCCCGCGTCCTCCTGGCGCTCAGACGGGCAGCGGCTCCCACCGGTCCTCGCGCCCGCATCCTCCCGACGCTCAGACGGGCAGCGGCTCCCACCGGCCCGACTTCGCGGAGCGGTAGCCCGCGTCGATGATCGTGTTGACCACGTAGCCGTCCTCGAAGGTCTCGGCGAAGGGCCGGCCCCCGCGCAGCGCGTCCACGAAGTGCTTGAGGTGCCCGACGTACCCGTAGGTGAACGGCTCCTCGGCCACGGGGTTGATCCAGCCCGTCGAGACCGTGGCTTTCTCCAGCACGTAGCCCGCGTCCTTCGTCGTGAAGGCGCGGACCCCCGTCGCGCCCGTGATGTCGGTGTAGATGGCGCCCTCGCGCCCGGTGATCTCGTTGCGGAGGTCGAGGCCCGAGCGCGTGGTCCAGTTCACCTCCACCTGGCCGATCTTCCCGCCCTCGAAGCGGATCAGCATGAGCGCGACGTCCTCGAAGGGCGTCTGGTGGACCATCGTCGCGGTCCAGGCGAAGACCTCGAGGGCCCGCGGCTTGCCGAGCATGAAGCGGGAAAACTCGACGTTGTGGCTGCCGAGGAGCAGGAGCGGGCCGCCGCCGGCCAGCTCGGGGTCCCAGTTGTACGGCGAGTGGGAGCCGAAGTGGGCCTCGCGCGACTTGACCATGAGGACCTCGCCGATCGCGCCCCGGTCGATCAGCTCCTTGGCCTTCACGATCGCCGGCGTGAAGACTTCCGTCTCGAGGTAGCCGTGGCGGACGCCGCTGGCCCGCACGGCGTCGAGCATCGCGCGCGCCTCCGCGGCGTTCCGGCCGAGCGGCTTGGTGCAGAGGATGCCGCGCCCGGCCTCGGCCAGGTGGACGCACACGTCCTTGTGGAGGAAGGTGGGAAGGCCGACCACGTGGAGGTCGACGTCCGGGAGCCCGATCATCTCGTCCAGCCGCTCGGTCGCGTGGGGGATCCCCCAGCGCCTGGCGAAGGTCCGCGCGCGCTCCACCGTCTTGGAGAACACGGCCACCACGCGCTGGTGCGGGACGTAGGCCAGGGCCTGCATGTAGAAGTCGGCGACGAAGCCGGCGCCGTAGAGCGCGAGCTTCACCTCTCCGTCGGTCGTCGTGGTCATCGCGTGTTCCCCTCCGAGGGCCGGTTGACCTTCTCCGTCGTCTCCTCCGGCACGATCATCGGCGGCATCATATGCGATGATGTGCCCCTGATCCACCACGCCGCGGCGCTCCGCGACCCGAGGTGAACAGTGGCGCGAATTCCCTATCCCGATCCCGACACGGTGCCGGCCTTCCTGGAGACCCTCGCGGTCGATCTCGAGCCCGCGGACGCCGTCCCCTCGGACGCCTTCGAGAAGTTCCACGGGACGCGGCGGTGAGGACGGCCGCGCGCCCCCACACGGAGGGAATTCATGGAGCTCTATGACGTCATGCGCACGACCTTCGCGGCGCGAGAGTTCACGGCCGACCCGCTGCCCGACGAGACGCTCGTCAGGATCCTCGACCACGCCCGCTTCGCGCCCAGCGGGGGGAACCGGCAGGGCTGGCGTGTCATCGTCGTGCGCGACCCGGACACCCGGAAGTCCCTGGCCACCCTGAGCGCGCAGGCCGCCAAGCGCTACGCCGCCCAGCTGCAAGCCGGCGAGAGCCCGTGGAACACCATCGACGCGACGTCGGTGAGCGCGGAGACCATCGAGCGCACGCCGGCGCCCGCCCGGTTGACCGCGCCCTTTCTGCAGGCCGCGGTGGTCCTCGTCGTCGGCGTCGATCTCAAGGTGGTCGCGGCGACGGACCAGTACCTGCCGCGGGTCGGCGTCGTCGGCGGGGCGTCGATCTACCCGTTCGTGTGGAACATCCTGCTGGCCGCGCGCCACGAGGGATTCGCGGGAACCATCACCACCCTGACGGTGGCCGAGGAGCCGAGGCTGCGGGAGCTGCTGGGCATCCCCCGGCATGTCGCCGTGTGCGCCGTCATGCCCCTCGGGCGACCGGTCAAGCGGCTCACGCGGCTCACGCGCAAGCCCGTGTCGGAGTTCGCGACGCGCGAGCGCTGGGGCGGCGAGCCGCTGACGGTCGCGCATTCCTGACCGGCCGTGCCGCGCTTCGCCGCGCATCTCGGCTGGCAGTTCACCGAGGTCCGTTCCTCGAGCGCTTCGAGGCCGCGGCCGCGGTGGGCTTCGGCGCCGTCGAGTACCCGTTCCCCCACGCGCACCCGGCGCGCGAGCTGGCCCGGCGGCTCGCCGACAACGGCCTCGTGCAGGTCTCGATCATGGCGCCGGCGGGCGACTGGCCGGCGGGCGAGCGCGGCATCGCGGCGATTCCCGGCCGCGAGCGGGAGTTCCGCGACGGCCTGCGGCGGGCGCTCGACTACGCCGGCGCGCTGGGGGCGCGGTGCCTGCACGTGGCTTCGGGGCTCGTCCCTCAAGGCGTCGAGCCGGCCGCCCGCGCGGCGCTCTACGTCGAGCACCTCACGGTCGCCGATCAGGCGCAGGCGCTGGCGGGACAGGAGGTCGAGGTCCAGCTCGGCGATCGCGCCCCCCATTCGGCCGATGCCGATCAGCCGGCCGCCCAGGGCGAGGCAGCGCAGGTTGCCGGCGAGCACGCTCGCGCCGACCATGTCGAGGATCACGTCGACGCCGCGTCCGCTCCGCGCCGGGCACGATCACGATCGCGCGCAAGCACTGGCTCCTCCCGAGGAAGTCGCCCTATGCTACGCTGGCGGGCGCGGCGGCACCGCCGCGAATTTCTCCGCGCGGAGAAGGGGAGGTCACATCCATGACGACCCTGATCACCGGCGGCACGGGCCTCATCGGCGCCTGCCTGGCCGAGAAGCTCCTGTCCCGTGACGAGCCCGTCGTGCTCTTCGACCTGGCCGCCGCCGAGTGGCGGATCGCCCCCCTGCGCGTTCACGGCGACCGCCTCCAGGTCGTCCGCGGCGACGTGCAGTCGCTCGTGGAGCTGCTGGACGTGGTGCGGGCGCACGGCGTGACCTCGATCGTGCACCTCGCCTACCTGCTCGGCGTCGAGTGCAACACGATCCCGGAGCGGGCCACCCGGATCAACGTGCTGGGGACGCTGAACGTGCTGGAGGCGGCGCGGCTGTCGGGCATCGAGCGCGTGCTCCTCGCCAGCTCGATCGCCGTCTACGGCGCGGACGAGCAGTACAGCCCCGCGCAGCGTCCGCTTCGCGAGGACGTGCCGCTCCACGTCGCGTCGGGCCTGCCGATCTACGGAGGCGGCAAGCTCTTCCTCGAGCACGTGGCCGCGACCTACGCCGAGCAGTACGGCATCACCACGGGCGGGCTCCGGCCGAGCATCGTGTACGGCTGGGGGCGCGAGCGCGGCACCAGCGCGTTCACCGGGGAGCTGATCGACCGGACCGCGGTGGGCGAGCCCGTCCGCGTCGGCTTCGGCGACGCGCGTGTGAGCGTCGTCTACGTGGAGGACGTGGCCGAGCAGTTCCTGGCGCTCCTCGACGCCGACCGGCGCGTGCTGGCCCGGCGCCGATTCTTCAACACCGGCGGCGACACCTGCACCGTCCGGGAGATGGCGGGCGTGGTGAAGCGGCTGATCCCGGACGCCCGGATCGAGGTCACCTCCGCCGGCGAGCGCGACATCGCCGGGCTGCCGGCGAGCGTCTCCGATCGCTCGCTCGAGGAGGAGCTGGGCTACAAGCGCACGTTCACGCCGCTGGAGGCGGGCGTGCGGGCCCAGGTGGCGGTGGCGCGGGCGCGGGCGGGGTTGCCGCCGCTCCCCCTCTGAGTCGTAGTGTCCCAATTTGAACGAGACCGCCACCAGCGGCGGAGGACAAATTAGGACGGCACCTCTGAGTTGCGGAGCTTCGTCGGGGCGCGGGCGATCGACTATAATCACGCGATGACTCCGAGGCTGCTCGTCACCGGCGCGGGCGGGATGGTCGGCTCGTACGCGAAGGAGATCTTCACCGACCACGAGCTGATCCTCACCGACATCGTCGACGGCCTGCCGCGGCTGGACGTGTGCGATCCCGCCGAGGTGAAGGCGGCGGTGGCCGAGCTGAAGCCCGCCGTCGTCCTCCACCTCGCCGCCGCCACCGACGTCGACCGCTGCGAGCAGGAGCCGGACGGGGCCTACCGGAGCAACGCGATCGGCACGCAGAACGTCGCGCTCGCGTGCCAGGCCGCCGGCATCCCGCTCGTCTACGTGAGCACCGCGGGCGTGTTCGGCGGGGACAAGCCCGAGCCGTACATCGAGTTCGACGCCCCGCGGCCGGTCAACGTCTACGGGCTCTCCAAGCTCGCCGGCGAGCAGATCGTCGCCGCGCTCCTCCAGCAGTACTACATCGTGCGCGCCGGCTGGATGATCGGCGGCGGCCCGCGCGACAAGAAGTTCGTCGGCAAGATCGCCCGCCTCGGCAGCCCGACCTACGCGCGGGACTTCCTGGCGGGGATCCAGCGGCTCCTGCCCACCGGCCAGTACGGCCTCTACCACCTGGCCAACAAGGGCTGCGGCACGCGGTACGAGGTCGCCCTCAAGGTGCGCGCGCTCCTCGGCCGGCCGGAGGTCGAGATCGTCCCGGTCTCGTCCGCGCAGTTCCCCCTGCCCGCGCCCCGGGCCCGGTCCGAGGCCATGCGGAACCTGAAGCTCGAGCTGCTCGGCATCCACGCCCGGACCTGGGAGGACGCCCTCCAGGAGTACGTCTCGACCGAGCTCGTGCCGCTCCTCACGTGAGCGAGCGCGTCACGCTGGTGATGTGCCTCTACAACCAGCTCCCGCTCACGCGGGCCTGCCTGGACAGCCTGCGCGCCACCACGGAGCCGTTCCGCCTCGTCGTCATCGACAACGGCTCCACCGACGGCACCCGCGAGTTCTTCCGCCGCTTCGGGGCGCCGGCGCCGCTCCGCTTCGTCGAGAGCGACTCCAACGACTCGGTCATCGGCTCGCTCAACCGCGCCTGGCGCGCGGTGGAGACGGAGTACCTCTGCCTCCTGCACAACGACACGGAGATGCTGGAGCCGGCATGGCTCGCGCGCCTGCTCGGCGCCCTGCACGAGCCCGGCGTGGGGATGGCCGGGCTCTACGGTGTCAAGCGCGTCCGGCGGGACGGCCGCTTCGTCGGCCGCACCATCGTCCACAGCCTGGCCGAGCGCCCGACCGTGCGCCCGCCCTGGGAAGAGGTGGCGGTGGTCGACGCGGTGTGCATGTGCCTCTCGCGGGAGCTGATGGAGGCGGTCGGCGGCCTCGACGAGTCCTTCGGCTTCTATCACGGCTACGACAAGGACCTCTCCTTCGCGGTGCGCGAGACCGGCCGGCGCTGCCTCGTCGTGCACGCGCCCTTCCACCACCGGGGCGGCGGCACGCGGACCGAGACTTTCGCGCGGAACCCCGAGCGCGAGCGCCGCGATCTCCGGCTGCGCAAGATCGCCGCCGACCGCTTCCTCGCCAAGTGGGGACACCGCCTGCCCTGCGACGTGCGCCCGCGGCCCGCGCGGGTCCGGGAGTGGGTGACCGCCAAGCTCGCTCCCGTTCGCCGCGGGTGATCGCCGCCGCGCGGCGGCCCCGCACGCCATGAAGGTCCTGCACCTCATGTCCTGCCGCGGCTGGTCCTCGGACGCCTACTGGGCGGCGCGGATCGCCCGGGAGCTCGAGCGGCGCGGGCACGAGGTGACGCTCGGCTGCCGCGCGGGCACCGAGGCGCGCGTGATCGAGCGGGCGTGGGCCGAGGGCGTCGAGCGCATCACGACGTACGGGTTCCGGGGCGGGGTGAAGCCCGGCGCCGACCTCGCGGACATCCGGCAGCTGCGCGGAGCGCTCGCCGGAGTCTTTCTGGGATACGCCACCTCGCTC